>JAKAVW010000321.1 GCA_021827445.1 Pseudomonadota bacterium | reverse complement strand
GATTCGCAAGTTCCAGGAAAAGGCCCGGCAGACCGGTGCGGCTTACCGCCCCCGCTGGCCGATGATCATTCTTCGAAGTCCCAAAGGCTGGACGGCCCCCCGGAAGGTGGACGGACACTATCTGGAAGGTTTCTGGCGAGCCCATCAAATCCCCCTCCCGGACGTGGCCACCAACCCGGCCCATCTGACCCTGTTGGAATCCTGGATGCGCAGCTACCAACCGGAAAAACACTTTGATGCGCAAGGGCGACTGGTCCCTGAATTGCAAGCTTTGGCGCCCAAGGGGCGGCGGCGCATGAGTGCCAACCCCGTGGCCAATGGGGGTCTGCTGCGCCGCCCCCTGGATATGCCTGACTTCCGCACGTTCTTCGTGGAGATCGAAAAAGCCGGAGGAACCCTGGCTGGCAATGTACCCACTCTTGGCCATTTCCTTCGGGAGGTCATGCGGCTGAATATGCAGAACTTCCGCGTCTTCGGCCCGGACGAGACCCAATCCAACAAACTCGAAGCCCTTTATGCGGTCACTCAAAAAGTTTGGCTCGGGGAATATTTCCCGGAAGATGCCGACGGCGGCGAACTCGCCTTGCAGGGACGGGTCATGGAAATGCTCAGCGAGCATACTATAGAAGGCTGGCTGGAAGGTTATCTGCTGAGCGGGCGGCACGGCTTCATCAATAGCTACGAATCGTTCATTCATATTATCGATTCGATGTTTAATCAACACGCTAAATGGCTGGAAAAATGCAACGAATTGCCATGGCGCGCAAATGTATCCTCACTCAACCTATTGTTGACGGGATTGGTTTGGCGCGAGGACCACAATGGTTTCACGCATCAGGATCCCGGTTTTCTCGATGTGGTGGCTAACAAGAGCCCCAGCGTGGTGCGCATCTATCTTCCGCCGGATGCCAACTGCCTGCTTTCCGTCGCCGATCACTGCCTGAAAAGCGTTAATTATGTCAATGTGATTGTCGCGGACAAGCAACAGCATCTGCAGTATCTGGACATGGAGGCGGCGGTGGCACACTGCACAAGGGGCGCCGGCATCTGGGGCTGGGCGAGCAATGACCAGGGTGCTGAGCCGGACGTGGTGATGGTCAGCTGCGGCGATATACCAACCGTGGAGTCTCTGGCTGCCACCGCCTTACTGCGTCAACACGTGCCCGACATCAAGGTTCGATTTGTGAATGTGGTGGACTTGTTCAAATTGGTACCACATACCGAACACGCACACGGGATGACGGATCGTGAGTTCGAGGCGCTGTTCACTTCCAGCAAGCCCGTGATCTTCAACTTCCACTCGTACCCGTGGCTCATCCACCGATTAACTTACCGGCGACCTGGACAGCATCATATTCATGTGCGCGGTTACAAAGAAAAAGGCAGTATCAGTACGCCCCTGGAACTCGCGATCCTGAATCAGACGGACCGTTTCAGCCTGGCCATTGACGCCATTGACCGGATACCCCCCCTCTGCGACACGGGGTCCGGTGTGCGAGAGGTGCTGCTTGATCAACAGTTCGCCTGTAAGAACCATGCCTACGAATTTGGGGTGGATCGACAGGATATTCAGGATTGGAAGTGGCCGTTCTAGCGTGGTTGGGCGGATCGCTCACATTGCCCGTGGTCTATACGCTAACAGACAGGCATAATCAGTGCCTCGTCAAAGTCGCCTGATACTGATATAACTGCGGCGGCGTAACCGCTGCCAATTTTCGAAGGCGGTTTCAGATGTGCTGAGGGTGAAACAGGGCGTTTATGGGCTTTCCTGGGCGAAAAATGGCCCGTGCGGTGGCGGGCGGGCACAACCCCTATCCGGAGTCATTTCCGGTCTTGCAAGAACTGCAGTGACGACTCAGAGGTCGAGTTGGCGAAGCGTTTCGTGGGCGCTGGCAGCGAAGTTGCGGGCTTCCTTGCAATATTTTTCACTCCGGTGAGACGCGTGATACTCATGGCAAGTTCGCGCAGGGTCGCCATCATGTGCGGACCGTTCTCGGTACGTATCTGGGAGAGGTCTTCGCGCTGCCTCCCGTGCTTGACATTGATAAACAAGCGGCCTGCCAACCGAGGAGCGCTAAACAGCGGTCATCCAGAGTGGCCACATAGCGCAGGGTACGCCCGCCATTGTGCGAAAGCCGCGATAATGATGCGCTTGCATCAGGGTGTTCCAGCGTTCCCGTTCTGTGGGAAGGATGGGCCGTACCTGAATGCGGTGCAGGTTGGCTTGCTGGCTTGATGTGAGCGTTGGGGCTTCCATGCGGTAAAAGTTACCGCATCCGGCCCCGGAAGTCCATAGAGGGCCTTTGTGTTATCGCATCAGCAACTTAGGCTGAAGGTTGACATAGCCCTGATTGACGACCTGCTCCCCGTATTTAAATTTTTTTATCAATAGGTTAACATTTCTAGAGACCTTCTGGCATGTGTTTAATGTTAGGCGCTGACGGTTGTTCAGCTGATGATGCTGATTGACATCCCTGCTGCTTGCTGCGGGGATTTTTTTTATTGCATCATTTTCTGGGTAAGTACTCGCCCCCAACAGTCTAAATCCGCCGCCATGCGCGGATCAGATCAGTAGGTGTATGCCCATGCCTACGGCGGCTTGCTGAACTTTCCCAAGAATATCTCTTATAATCCATGCCACATTCCTTGAGCAGATCATGAGCCTATGTCATACAGCGTCCCTCAGCCGCGTCGATTGTCACCTTTGGGTCGGTTCGCGAATGCGCGTATTTCGGGCGTGTGGCGCAGGGTTATCAGCATTATGGCGTTATGGATAGGCACCGTGTCTTTTCCGCAGGTGACCCAGGCGGCACCACCTATCACTGCGCCGTCGCTGGCATTCGATGCACCGATGGCCATTACCATCCCGCCCCATGATCCAGACGATCACCACATCATCGGTACCATGCTGCATCATGGACTGGGAAAGCCTGACCCCACCCTACCGTATGGATGTTTGCAAAAGACCCCCTTGGGACAAAAATATCTGCTCCATCCGAAGGGGCCTTACTTTTGTCAGGGAAACACACTGAGCCTACGTATTGGAGAAGAGCAATATCGCGTTCTGAGCTGCCATGCTGCAGAGTGCCTCGCCATGCGAACCTTTCATGGTGGCAAGGAGCTGAACCTGGGAGAGTTGTTTCGGGGATACTGGGCGAATAAGCGCTTAGCCTATCCAAAGATCGTCACCATAAAGCTGGCTCCGCCGCAAATCGAAGTAGGGAATCATTGAGTCGATTAAGCCCGGTAAGACTTCACCTCCCATCAAAAGATTGCCAGCGGTCTGGCCGCTTCCCGCATTGTTTTTTGAATCAGGATCGCGCGGTCGCTAAATCTGCCCATCGCGTCGTATAAGCTGGAGATTTATTCCCGCGTTTCATAGCCCACCCTCGTGGTTCCTGCAGACCGGCGACGCCCGGCTGCAGGGTACCACTGCCAAACCGCGCATTCACCAGGTCCAGCGTGACCATCAACTGATTGGCGCGCGTCTCCTCCTCTGCCGACGTAAACAGGTCGGCCTGCAAGGCACCCGCCGATGTGATCTCCAGGAGATGTACCCCCGCCTTGGCATAAGCAAATCCCGGTCGATACATGCCCGCCAGGGCGACACGGCCAGCCTGCAGGAACACTCTGGTATCCTGACTGGGATGATTCAGGGCGATGGTTCTCGTGGCATGGTATTGCGGCAGATGGGCCTGAAAGGGGCTGGTGTGGATAAACACCCGCAGGGCACCGGCCACCGAACCCTGACGGCGCAGTTTATCGACGGCCCTTACGGTATAGAGGCTGATCGCTTCGCCCAATTCCTCTGCGCTGGTTATCGGGTGACCGAAGGATCGCGAGGATTGAATCTCCTGCCGGGGT
>JAKAVW010000320.1:1546-3872 GCA_021827445.1 Pseudomonadota bacterium | reverse complement strand
AGCAGACGCTGGGTATCGCGGTGGAACATCTCCACATAGGCCATGCAGTGGTGGCCGAAGCTTACCGGTTGGGCGACCTGCATGTGCGTCAGGCCGGGGAGGATGGTCTCCACCTCCCGCTCGGCGAGGTCGATGAAGACGTTTTGCAGGTGCTGCAGCCCCTGGACGAGGTCATCCAGGCAGCCGCGGGTATAAAGGCGCAGGTCGGTAGCTACCTGATCGTTGCGGGAACGACCGGTGTGGAGCTTCTTGCCGACCTCACCGATGATTTCCGTCAGGCGTGACTCGACGTGCATGTGGATATCTTCCAGGGCATCGACAAAGGGGAGGCGGTTTTCGACAATTTCCTGCCGCACCCGCGCCAGCCCGGTGACGATGGCTTCCACCTCCACCTCCGTCAGCACGCCCACCCGGCCCAGCATGCGCGCATGGGCCATGGAGCCACGGATGTCCTCCGCGTACAGACGACGGTCCACCTGAATGGATGCCGTAAAGGCTTCCACCAGACTGTCGGTGCCCGCCGCGAAGCGTCCACCCCACATTTTTTCACTCATGCCCACACCTCCTGTCCTGCCCGCGACTATAGCGAAAAGGAGGCATTGTTCGCCAGCGTTCCTGGTCTGTTCACCCGATTTTTGGCATTCCCCTCCCGCTCTTGTTACAGTCCTGGAGACAGGCAGATTTGAGGGGTACGACGGATGGATGAGGCAAAACAATCTCATACCTGGCGCTGGCTGGTTGTGCTGGCGCTGATACTGATCGTAGCGGTGGCATGGTTCTTCTGGTGGCAAAATCAGGAGGCCAGGGTACGGGCCAAAGCACCCGCTCAGACGACTGCTACCGTACAACTGGTATCACCAACCGCTTCGACACAATCAGTGGCCAATTTCCCGGTAGGCAAGGCGATCTCTCAGATTGGCACGCTGGAAGGTCCCATCAGCGGGCAGTGCGGCAATATCAAGTGGCACAATCTCAGTCCCGCCGACGTCGCCAATCTGCGTAAGCTTTGCCCGCCCGCGGCCGCGGCCCGATCCTGAAGTCACCCGCTTAACGTGACTGCGGCAGGATTATGCGCGCCTCCAGGCCGCCACCTGGGGCGTTGGCCAGGGAAAAACGCCCGTGATGGTAGGCCACAATCCGTTCGACGATGGCCAGCCCAAGTCCTACTCCGCCGCCCTTTCCGGCTTGTGCGAAAGGCGCACGCACGGTTTCCAGTTCAGTCTCCGCAATGCCCGGCCCGTGATCGCGGATGCGGATCAGCACGCCGTCCGCCATGGGTTCCGCGCTGACATCTATGGGTGCGGCGCCGTGGGACTGCGCATTGTCGATGAGGTTTTGCAGGGCGCGGGCCAGACCCACTTCCTGTATGGGCAGCTTCGGCAGATCCGCCGCAGGGGGGTGCCACACCACGCCCGCCGGTTGGCGCAGAATGAACATTTTAAGCCAGAGACCCAGGTCAGTCGTTACCAGTGGCTCCTGCTCGCCGCTGCGGGCGTAATCCAGAAACTGGTGGATAACCTTATCCATCTCCTGAATATTCGCGATAATTTCGCCCCGGACCGCCTCCTCGGCCGGTAGAAATTCGGCGCTCAGGCGCATGCGGGTAAGCGGCGTGCGCAGATCGTGGGAAACCCCGACCAGCACCATCTCCCGCTCTTTCCAGAGACGATGCAAATCGCGCAGGGTTTGGTTGAAGCGTTCGGCCAGGCGCCGCAAATCGGCCGGACCCGCCTCCGGCAGATCCGTCGGCGTATCGCCGCCACGCAGGCGCGCCACCCCCTGCATGAGCCGGGTCAGGGGCCGGGTAACCTGGCGTACCGCCAGATACGCCCCCAGCCAGGAGAGCAGCAAAATCGCCGCCAGCTTGAACCAGGGCAACGGCAGCCCCGGTGGATGGAGCATGGGCATGGGCATGGCCAGTGCCAGGGTTGCATCAGGCCGGGCTTGCAGCCAGAGCACCCGGCGCCGACCGTCCATGCGTAGTTGTGCCTGCGGCCAGCCCATGCGGTGCAGCAGTTGCAGGGCGTTTGCCAGTACCGGCATACCGGGATTGTGGCCGCGCAGCGCACCGGCAGGAACGATGCGGAGCCCTTGGCGCATCAGTTCGGACGCCGTCGCCTGACGCTGGGCCGGGCTAAGCGTTTCACTCAGGGTCAGAATTTGCGCCCAGTTCTGCGCCAGACGCTCGGCCTGCGGGTTGGCCTGATAGATATTGAAAAACCAGTACACCGCAAGCTGACTCAGCAGCAGCAGCCCGGCGATAATGAGAAACATCCGGGTAAACAGCGTATCCGGCCAGCGGCGCGATTTTTTCATCCGGGTAAAG
>JAKAVW010000320.1:0-1536 GCA_021827445.1 Pseudomonadota bacterium | reverse complement strand
GTCCCCGCCGTCGGGTACCAGCACATACCCCCGCCCCCAAACGGTCTGAATATAGTGTGGCTCACCAGGATCGTCTTCAACGAGGCGTCGCAAGCGCGAGATAAACACATCAATACCCCGTGAACCCGGTGTGGCGTCGTCGTTGCCGTGGGTCATGGCCAGCAGACGGTCCCGCGAGAGCGGTTGCCAGGGATGACTGGCCAGCGCGTGCAGAATGGAAAACTCGCTGTCGGTAAGGGAGATTTTCTCGTCATTCCGCCACAGACTGCGGCTGCCGAGAGCGAGGCGGAAGGGTCCGAAAACAAGTACCCCAGGGGTTGGATCACTACTGCGCAAATCCTGGCTGCGGCGCAGGACGGCACGGATACGGGCGACCAGCTCCTGCGGCTCAAAAGGCTTGGAAAGATAGTCGTCGGCACCCACATCGAGGCCTTGCACCCGGTCGCTGAGATCACCTCGGGCAGTCAGCATGATGATAGGCAAATGCGGTTCCTGCACCCGCAGGCGCTGACAGATGCTGAAGCCGTCTTCGCCGGGCATGAGGACGTCCAGCAAGAGCAGGTCATAGTATTCCCGCTCCAATTGGCGATCCATCTGCACGCCGGAGGCGGCGGCGTGGACGGCAAAGCCCTGCCCTTCCAGGTAACGCACCAGCATGGTGCGCAGCCGGGGGTCATCATCGACCAGCAGGATTTTGCCGCCCTCCGTCATTTACTTGCCCCAGGGTCCTCGCTTGGTCCCCATTTCCTTATACAACGCGGTGGCTTTCTGCCACTGCACCGGCGTCAGTATCTTATGGAGATAATTCACCTGCTGAATGCCATGTTCGAGCATCGTGGCATGATCCTTGAGGACCGCTGCCTGCAAGGGGACGATGGCACTGCCCGACTCACCATTCAATAAGGCATCACGCAGCGCGGTATGGTGGGCCAGCATATCGTGACGCCAGGCTGGCATGGCTTTTTCCTGCCGGGTGCGCCAGTTTTTCAGTTCCGTTTCCTGCGCGGGGGTCAGCTTGAGGTCCACCGCATGCCGCCAGACGATGGGCATCAGCATGGGCACGGGTGCATTCCGCATCCAACCCGCCTTGCGCATGGGGCCATGCCGCCACCCTCCCGGACAGGGATGACCTTGCATCATGCCCGGTCCCATGGGGCCACCATTCATGGCTGGCGGGGTCTCTGCACCTGCCGCAAAGGCGGGCACTACCGCCAGCGCCATCGTTCCGACCATCAATCCGGATACCACGTGCTTAAATTTTAACATCACTCTGCTCCTCGTCACTCAGGGGGAAAGGTGCGCCCTTTCCGTGGCAGACAAGTTAGCGCGCAGCCCCGGCGGACGCCAGCAGCAAAGTGTCAAAAATTGTGAATGTGTGAGGGAAAGACGCATGTCGTTCAGGCCGACGTGGATCTCCCGCACGCCGGGGATGCGGCACAGCACCGGGGTCAGCGCCGCCGCCTCCCGCGTTTCCAGCAGCAGCACCGGATGGGCGCGGCCATCCACCAGGCGGATGAAGCGCTCCGCCTCGTGCGC
>JAKAVW010000012.1 GCA_021827445.1 Pseudomonadota bacterium | reverse complement strand
CATGCCTGCGCCGATTCCTGAGTTGCACGCTGCTACTGCAGCCAGCCAGGGCACCCAGACGCAGAATCTGGACATGATTCTCGATATCCCAGTAACGCTCTCGGTAGAACTGGGACGTACCAAAATCCAGATTCGCAATCTCTTGCAGTTGGCACAAGGCTCGGTGGTCGAACTGGAGCGCCTCGCCGGTGAACCGATGGACGTATTGGTGAACGGCTATCTGATTGCGCAGGGTGAAGTCGTGCTGGTAAATGATAAATTTGGAATTCGCCTTACGGATATTGTGAGCCCCGCCGAACGGGCCAAGAAACTCCGTTGAGTAACATTTTTATGCCTGGCCTGAGTGTCAAAGTTACCTTCATGGGAGCGTCAAAAATCCGACTGACCGGTGTGTTCCTGGCTCTGTGGAGCCCAACCATCTGGGCGGATACAAGTACCGGCATGGGGCCGGAGAGTGTCTTCTCCTGGTCTGCCATTCTCCAATTGTTTTCCGCTCTGATACTGGTTCTCCTCCTGTTTTTCGGCGTGATCTGGTTGCTGAAGCATCTGCAGCCCGGGCTGGCCAGCGGGCAGCTTGGGGGCATGCGAGTGGTGTCGTCACTACCGCTGGGTACGCGGGAACGCCTTTTGCTAGTACAGGTGGGAGAGCAGCAGTTGCTTCTTGGTGTGACACCGGCAGGGATTACCCTGTTGCACACTTTGGAAACAGTGCTGCCGGACACCACCAGCAATGCACCGGCGGCTTTTGCCGGTTGGTTGCGCAGCGCGATGGAGAGGCGCAAGCAAGGGCCATGGAACCAATTCAGCAAACCCCCCGGTGGGGACCCTGCAGCGCCACCACCCGCTTCCGGATTGCCACCCTCGGTCTGATCGGCCTGAGTATTCCGGGAGTCGCCCTTGCGGGTGGCCTGCCTGCTTTTACCACCAGCCCCGCAGTAGGCGGTGGTACCGAATACAGTCTCAGCATCCAGACACTGATTTTCATGACGGCGCTGGTCTTCCTGCCCGCCATGCTCTTGATGATGACCGCCTTCACCCGAATCATCATCGTTCTTTCTTTGCTCAAGCAGGCCCTGGGTTCGACCCAGATGCCGCCCAGTCAGATCATCGTCGGTCTGTCGCTCTTTTTGACCTTTTTCGTCATGGCACCGGTGTTTCAGAAGCTCAACACCGATGCCCTGCAACCCCTTACCCAGAACCAGATCAATATTACCCAGGCCATGTCCAGAGCCGAAGGGCCATTGCGTACCTTCATGCTTTCCCAGACCCGACCTGACGATCTTGCGCTTTTCGTGAGGCTCTCCGGGCATCCGCAATTGCAGGCCCCGGCGGATACCCCGATGACCTTGCTCATTCCGGCCTTTGTCACCTCGGAGTTGAAGACCGGTTTTCAGATTGGCTTCCTGATCTTCATCCCCTTTGTGATTATTGATCTCGTGGTCGCTGCCGTGCTGATGTCCATGGGTATGATGATGTTATCGCCGGTGACGGTGTCTTTTCCTTTCAAGTTGATGCTTTTCGTGCTGGTGAACGGCTGGGATCTGGTCATCGGTTCGCTGGTACAGAGTTTTATTCACTAAGGTATGCACCCATGACTCCTGAGAGCATTGTTACGGTTGGTCAGCAAGCTATGTGGACCACTTTCCTGTTATCTGCCCCGCTGCTGGGGGTTGCGCTGCTCGTCGGTGTGCTGGTGAGTGTTTTCCAGGCCGCCACCCAGATCAACGAAATGACTTTAAGTTTTGTGCCCAAGGTGCTCGCCATGGGATTGGTACTGGCAATCGCCGGTCCGTGGATGCTGCATCTGATCATGGATTTTACGATTCGTTTATTCCATGATATCCCACACCTGATCAACCAATGATTGACTTTACAACCCTGCAACTGGAGCACTGGATCGGTCTGGTCTTCTGGCCTTTTATCCGCATCCTGGCACTGCTGTCTGCGGCACCGGTATTCAGTGCCACGCAAGTACCGATTCAGGTACGGGTAGGGCTGGCACTGCTGATCAGCGTGGCCATAGCCCCCGCCTTGCCGCCCATGCCCGCAGTACATTTTTTATCGGGTGAGGGCTTCATATTGCTGATCCAGCAAATTCTCATCGGTACGGCGCTGGGCTTTGCCGTGACCGTGATTTTTAGTGTCATACAATTTGCGGGTTCCGTCATCAGCCTGCAGATGGGTCTGGGCTTCAGCAGTTTTTTCGATCCGACAACCGGTGTACAGGTGCCAACGCTGTCAAACTTTCTCAATTTGCTCGTGTTGCTGCTCTTCATGGCAATGAACGGGCAGTTACTGGTGCTGGTGACGCTCATGCGCAGTTTTACCTTACTGCCGGTTACCGCGACGCTCAGTCTCAACCCTTCGGCCTGGCATTTTCTGGTGGAGGAGGGGACTATCATCTTTTCCCTGGGCCTCGCTATTTCGGCACCCGTATTAGGCACGCTGGTATTGGTGAATATTGCTTTAGGCGTATTGGGCAAGTTGGCGCCACAGCTCAATATTTTTGTGATTGGTTTTCCCATTTTGCTGGGACTCGGCATCCTCGCCCTGGATGTGTTTATGCCGGCGATGACCATGATCGTCCGGCATCTGCTCAACCTGTCTATGGACACCGCCGGGCAGGCGATGTTCTTGGCAGCACGACCATGAATTCCCGGCGGAGGACATAACGGGCCATGGCCGAAGACAATGCTCAGGAACGCACTGAAGCGGCGACCCCTAAACACCGCGACGACGCCCGCAAGAAGGGTCAGGTCGCGCGCTCCAGGGAGTTGTCTACCAGTGCCCTCCTGATTGTTTCGGCCAGCTTGTTTTTCGGATTTGCAGACATCATTTATCAAAGCATTGCGGGATTTCTTTATGCTGGCTTACATCTTTCTACGCAGGTAATGACCGATCCGCAGGATATGCTCCGTCATTTCGCCGCTATGTGCTGGGCAACCGCCCAATTGATAGTGCCGTTTTTTATTATCCTGATGGCGGCCGTGATGGCTTCCGGCCTGCTGGTGGGCGGTTGGGTGTTCAGTCTCCAGTCGATGGCGCCAGATTTTACGCGTATGGATCCCATCAGCGGCCTGCAAAAAATAGTTTCCAAACATGGCGCGTTAGAGATGGTGAAGGCTATCCTGAAAACGCTGGTGGTGGGCAGTATCGGTATTACACTGCTATGGGCGCAACGCAACGCCCTGTTCGGTCTGATCCAGGAATCACCCGATAAAGCCGTGTTGCAGCTCATGCATATGAGTGGCCTGGTTTTCCTGATACTTGCGGCATCTACCCTGCTGATTGTGCTTTTTGACGTGCCTTTTCAGATGTGGACGCTGAACACCAACTTAAAGATGGCGCGCCAGGATATTAAAGATGAAATGAAAGACATGGAAGGTAATCCCGAAATCAAGGCCAAGGTGCGCGCTATACAGCGGGAGATGGCACGTCGGCGGATGATGGCGGCGGTGCCCAAGGCGGACGTGATTGTGACCAATCCGACCCATTATGCGGTGGCACTGCGCTATGCCGAGGGGGACACCCGGGCCCCTGTCCTGTTGGCCAAGGGTGCTGATCTGGTGGCGGGCAAGATCCGTGAACTGGCTGCAGAACACCACATCCCTGTGGTCGAGGCTCCACCCCTGGCCCGGGCACTCTTCCATCATGTGGATCTGGAGCAGGAGATTCCGGTCACTCTGTATCGGGCAGTGGCAGAACTTCTCGCCTATTTATATCAACTGCGCTTAGCTGCTCCGCAACAGCAGCCACCAGTGCCCGCAAGCTGGTCGGTGCCGCCGGAAATGGATGAACGGGGATAAATGGTGAATGTCCTGAACCGGATTTTTCAACGCCTGAACTGGCACACCCTGGCGGCGCCGATCCTGGTGGTCATGGTTCTCGCCATGCTGATTGTTCCGCTGCCGACTTTTCTCCTCGATATTTTCTTCACCTTCAATATCACCCTAGGCCTGATCATTCTTCTGGTGAGCCTCTACATGGTGCGCCCCTTGGAGTTTGCGGCATTTCCTACCGCCTTGCTGCTGACCACATTGTTGCGGCTCTCCCTGAACGTGGCGGCGTCGCGAATTATTTTACTCCATGGCCAGAATGGCCCCGGTGCTGCAGGTCAGGTAATTGAATCATTTGGTGAATTTGTAGTTGGCGGGGATTATGTCGTAGGCATTATTGTTTTTGCGATTTTGGTAATCATCAATTTCGTGGTTATCACCAAGGGCGCCGGGCGCATCGCCGAAGTCAGCGCCCGCTTCACCCTGGATGCCATGCCGGGCAAGCAGATGGCTATTGATGCCGATCTCAATGCTGGCATCATCAATCAGGAAGAGGCCCATAAGCGGCGTAGCGAAATTGCCCAAGAGGCAGACTTTTTCGGCTCCATGGATGGTGCCAGCAAGTTCGTGCGTGGCGACGCCATTGCCGCGATTATGATTTTGTTCATTAACCTGATTGGTGGCCTGATTATTGGCATTTGGCAGCATGGCCTCAGTCTGAGCACCGCAGCTCATGATTATACCCTGCTCAGCATCGGCGATGCGCTGGTAGCCCAGATTCCCGCATTGGTCATCTCCATTGCTGCGGGCATTGTGGTGACTTCAGTTAATATCGGTCAGGATTTGGGCAGGCAATTAATCAGTCAGATTTTTCAGAATCGGGATGTGCTGGTGATCGTCGCGGTGATTCTCGGCATTCTCGGCCTGATTCCGGGAATGCCGCATCTGCCCTTTCTGGGGGCGGCGGCGGTGCTGTGGGGCATTATCTGGTACCGCAAACGCCAGCAGCCCAAGGCTGAAGCCGCTAATGCGTCGTTGCCAGTGGCAGAGTCCGAGGAGGTGACCTGGGCCAGTGTCGAACCACTCGATCCCCTCGGCCTGGAGGTCGGCTATCGGTTGATTCCGCTGGTGGACAAAGGGCAGGGCGGTGAACTGCTGGCGCGAATTCGCGGGGTACGCAAAAAGTTTGCCCAGGACTTCGGCTTTCTGGTGCCGGCAGTGCATGTTCGTGACAACCTCGAATTGCGCCCGACGGCGTACCGGATCACGGTCAAAGGCGTTGAAGTGGCCGGGGGGGATATTTTTCCCGATTTGCTGCTCGCTATCGACCCGGGCAACGTCCTCGGCAAGCTGGATGGCACTCCGACCACTGATCCGTCCTTCGGTTTGCCGGCACTGTGGATCAACAAAGAGCAGCGCGACAAGGCCGTTGCCCTTGGTTATACCGCCGTTGATCCGGCCACGGTGATCGCCACCCATCTGCATCAGGTGCTGCAGTCTCACGGCGCGGAATTGCTCGGTCGCGAAGAGGTGGAGGGATTGCTGTCCCATCTTGCCAGCCGATCCCCCAAGCTGGTAGAAGATGTTATCCCGAAGATGCTCTCCCCCGACAAGCTCAAGAAGGTTCTGCAGAATCTGCTGAATGAGGGCGTGCCAATTCGCGACATGCGCACCATCGTCGAGATTTTGGCGGAGCATGCGCCCCAGAGCCAGGATGTTGACGAGCTTACCGCTGCGGTGCGTACCGCGTTGGGACCTTACATTGTGCAGGGGCTCTTCCCTGGACAGGGCGAACTGCCGGTCGCGGTGCTGGATGGACAGTTGGAACACTTATTGCAAGAGAGCCTGCGCAACAGTAATGGCGAGGTTTTGGAGCCAGGGCTGGCGCAGCGGGTACTGGAGCGGGCAGGGGAGTTAATGCAGCAGATGGAGGCTGGCGGTATGCAGCCGGTGTTGCTGGCGATGGCCCCCATGCGCGTCTTTCTCGCGCGTTTCCTGGCGCGGACGGCACCGCGAATGCGGGTGCTCTCTTATGCGGAGATTCCCGAAAACAAACGAATCAGGGTGGTGGCAACACTTGGAGCTTAAAGGGTGGGACCGCAATCCGTAGGGAGAAACAAACCAGTGAAGATCAAGCGATTCAGCGGGTCGAGTACCCGGGATGTGTTACAGCAGATTCGTATGTCTTTGGGTCCTGACGCCGTTATTCTGTCTAATCGTGACGTGAATGGCGAGGTGGAAATTGTGGCGGCCATCGACTTTGATGAGCAGCAATGTACAGAGGCGCATGCAACTCCGACCTGGCCAGGGCCGCTGCAGGCTGGAGACTTGTCGCCCACCCCGGAACCACAAGTCTCCAGCCTGCAGCGGACTGTGGCTACCCCCGAAACCAGCGTCCCGGTAGTCAGTTCGGTGGCACCGACGTCGCCCCTGCGTAGTGAGCTCCAGGCATTACGGCAATTGGTAGAGAAGCGCTGGGGACATTCCCTGTCTGGCAAACCCGCCAAAGACAGCCTGACGGATATGGGGTTTTCTGTTGACTGGGCTGCCCATCTGGTTCAGCGGTGTCCGGAGGCAGACTGGGAAAAGACCTTAAAGTCGACCCTGGAAGATCAGATTGGCCTGAGCAGTGTTTCTCTGGAGAAGGGCGGGATTTTTGTTTTGCTGGGTCCGACGGGGTCGGGGAAAACCACAAGTATTGCCAAACTTGCCGCTGCCCAGGTTCTCCGCCATGGTCCCCACTCTGTTGCGCTGCTGACCACGGATACCTATCGTATTGCGGGAGTCGAACAACTGGAGATCTATGCGCGGATTTTGGGTGTGCCACTGGAAGTGATCAGGAGTCCTGAAGATCTCCTGCAGGCCTTAAATAAGCACGATCAGCGGCCCTGGATTTTTATTGATACCATCGGCATGAGTCCGCGTGATCCCCGTCTCGGCGAGCAACTGCAGTGGCTGGCAGCTTTAGGGACGGAGGCACATCGTTTTTTGATGATTCCTGCCGGGTTAAGTGGCAAGAGTTTGCCTACCGTACTGGCCCCTTATGCAGGCATTCCTTTGGCCGGAGCCATTCTTTCTAAAGTGGATGAAACCCCTGCTTTTGGTGGCGTATTGGAGTGGTTGGCGCAACAACATTTACCCGTCGCATATTACAGTGACGGGCAGAAGGTTCCGGAGGATCTGCATGAGGCGCAGTGGGAGAACTTGATGCGCTTGTTGCGAACGTCTTCGGAGAGCACCGCGCCGGGCAGCAAGGCCCAGAATCACTCCCATCATGGTGCATGAAATGCAAAAATCGGCAGGTGCAGATATCCTCTTGGATCAGGCGGAGGGGTTGCGCAGGATGCGAGTGCAAAAGGCGGTTAAGGTAATCGCTGTGGCTAGCGGTAAGGGCGGGGTAGGCAAGACCAACATTGCGGCTAATCTGGCGATAGCACTCGCACAAAAAGGTGCGAAGCCATTGTTGTTCGATGCGGATCTGGGGCTGGGGAATATAGACATTCTGCTCGGGTTGAGTCCCCGCTATAATCTTTCCCATGTCATTTCCGGTGAAAAGAGCATTCAGGATGTACTGGTGACTGGTCCGCGGGGAATTCGAATATTACCTGCCGCCAGCGGTATTGCGCGCATGGCCGTTCTTGACAGTCAGGCTCAGGCGAGCCTGATTCATGCGGTCAGCCAACTTGATATAGAGGTGGATTATCTGCTCATTGATCTTGCCGCCGGTATCGCCGGGGATGTCCTGACGTTTAGTCGTGCCGCGCAAGATGTGATTGTGATCGTTTCCAACGAGCCGGCTTCTATTACCGATGCCTACGCGCTGATCAAGGTGCTCAGCCGCGATCATGGCGTTAAGCGTTTCCGGGTATTACCCAACATGGTACGCGATCAGCACGAAGGCCAGTTGCTTTTTCAGCGGGTGGCGGCGGTGGCGGATCGTTATTTGGACGTTACGCTTGATCTGGTTGGCACGGTCCCTATGGATATGGCGCTGCGGAGCGCTGTGCGTTCACAACGGGCTATTGTGGAGCTCTATCCGGATAGCCCAGCGGCGTGCGCGATACGAGAACTGGCGAGCACCGTGCGCAGTTGGCCACTGCCCAGTGGGTCGGCGGGACACATGACGTTTTTCATGGAACGTCTGCTCTCCGCCGAGAGGGCGCAGCAAAATTTATGAGCGCGGGCATAGCGATGGACCGGATTGCCGAATTGAGTGCGCAGGTCGCACGCTACACGCCTCTGGTACAGCGTATCGCCCAGCGTATCTGTGCCCGGTTGCCGGCCAACATTGAGCTGGCAGATCTCCTGCAGACAGGGTTACTCGGCTTGATGGACGCCCTTGAAAGCCAGTCTGGAGATGATAGCGAGGCGTTCATCGCTTATGCCAGCACGCGGATTCGCGGCAGCATACTCGACGAACTACGCGCCCAGGACTGGTTGCCGCGCAGAGCGCGCGCCAAGGAGCAATCCATTCGTAAGGCCATGAGCCGACTGGAGCAGCGTCTTGGCCGGGCTCCCGAAGAAGAAGAAATAGCCGAGGAGCTCGGCTGGACTTTGGGGGCTTACCAGACAGCCGTCCGGGAGAGTGGCGGTCAGATGCTTTATCTCGAAGACCTGGCCACCGACAACGAGGCTTTCGTTGGTCGCTATTTGCGGGATGCGTCGGCGGATATTCAGAGCGTCCTTGCTTCGACGGAGTTCGCCCGAGATCTGCAGAGTGGAATCAGCACGTTGCCAGAGCGGGAGCAGTTGGTTCTCGCCTTGTATTATCAGGACGAACTGACGCTGAAAGAAATTGGCAGCGTGTTGGAAGTCAGTGAATCCCGTGTCAGCCAGATCATGCGCCAGGCGGTGTTGCGGTTGCGGTCGAGTCTGGGAGACTGGTGCGATGACGATGATTAAGGGCTTTTGGCTGAGGCAACCGAAGAAGAGAGGCCCGTTGTGGATTTTTTGACCGTGATTGGTCTGGTGGTGGCCTTCGGGGGGATTTTTGTTGGTCAACTGCTGGAGGGAGGGAAGCTCAGCTCTATTCTTCAGTTGACCGCCTTTATCATCGTGATCGGTGGTACCACTGGCGCGGTGATGGTGCAGTATACCCTGCCTGTATTTATACGCTCGCTAAAAATGCTGCCCTGGATGGTGCTGCCCCCTAAAACAGATCCGCAGCCGGTTATCGCGCAGCTTCTGGAATGGAGCAACACCGCACGGAAGAACGGCTTACTGGCATTGGAGAGTCTGATCGATGGTGTCAGCGACCCTTTTTTACAAAAGGGCTTGCAGATGCTGGTTGACGGCGCAGAGCCCGGTAAAATCCGTGCCACTCTGGAAGTCGACCTGGATTCCCGTTCCGAAATGGGGCGGCAGGCAGCTAAGGTGTTTGAATCGGCGGGTGGATACTCGCCCACTATTGGTATTCTTGGTGCGGTTCTGGGCTTGATTCATGTCATGGAAAATCTCGCCGACCCGACAAAACTGGGGGCGGGTATTGCAACAGCATTCGTTGCTACTATTTATGGTGTCGGATCTGCCAATCTGCTCTTCCTCCCCATATCTAACAAGCTCAAAGGCGTCGTCCATCAGCAAAACTACTTGCGCGAGATGGTCATTGAGGGTTTGGTCGGTATTGCTGAGGGTGAAAATCCCAAGATTATTGAAGGACGGTTGCAGAGTTTTTACACACGCTGAGCTTCTCGGGTATAGAAATCAATCAGATGTTGCGATAGCCTAAAGGCGTACGTGTTCGGCACGATGTCTGGAGTATCGCATTCATGGTCGATTTTCCGCTCAAACCCACAGGTGATGGTATACAGCCGGTACAGCCGCCCCTGCGTCCGGTTTTCAATAAAGAACGTAAGGATAGCTCCCGCTCCAAACCTTCTCGTCAGCGTGAAGAAAAAGCACCGGATCCTGGACATCAGATTGATGAGTTTGCCTGAGCAGCCATATAAATTCGGCATCTGCCCTCATGCTTGGCACGATAGAGGGCTTCATCGGCTATAGCAATGCTTTGCTCCTGACTGAGCCCTTGTTGCCATGCACTGATACCACCGCTAAAGCTCACCCGCAGAGGGTGATCCCGGGTTACGAAATGGTGGGTACGCAATCGCTCCTGTACTCGTTGTAAAATGCTGTAGGCCGCTGCGGATAAGGTGTCCGGCATGAGGATGACGAACTCCTCTCCACCAAAACGCGCTATGGTGTCGCTGCCGCGCAGGGTTTCGCGTAGAATTTGGGCGATTCCCCGGAGCACCTGATCCCCCAGATCGTGGCCATAGGTATCGTTGACACACTTGAAGTGATCCAGATCAATAATGGCCGTTGCCAGTGGCTGTCCCAGCCGTTGCGCCCGCGCCACTTCACGGGCAAATGCGGCCTCCAGACCTCGCCGGTTGAGGCTCCCGGTGAGTGGATCAATATGCACGAGCTGGCTTACCGCGGTCATTTCTTCTTCCAGGTCGTGAATTCTGGTCTGGGCAGATTGCAGGCGATTTTTTGCCGTAAGGAGCGCCTCTCGCATCTCAGTCGACTGGGTTTTAATGGTTTTGCTGGTGTCAATGACCGCTGCCACGATTTGCTGAATATGTTTCCAGTCGTCGGCCTGATTCAGCTCATCGGCCAGGCGTTCCAATTGCTGGTGCGCATTTCCGCTCTGCCCGGCCAGACTATCAATAGTGGTTAACACCAGATTGACGAGATCACGAATCGCCTGTCTCGCCTCTTTTACGCCGGTTCTGAGCTTGCCTTGCTGATAAAGAACTTCTTTTACTCCTGCTATGGCCCGATTCATTGCGGACATGTCCTGAGGGGCGCGGACAAGCTCCTGAATAACGTGAATTTGACCGGAAAGCCATTGATCTTCTTCGACGAGATCAGACACATTATCCAATAACAGGCGCAAAAGTTGTTGTAACCCTTCACGCAAGCTCCGTTCGTCAGTTTCCATCTGATCGGCGTAATCCCAGAGGCGTCGGGCATGGGACAACAGCATTCCGGGATCAATACCCGGTTCCACCAACAGGTCGTCAAGATGTTTTAATGTGTCGGTAATCCTGGGATCATTCAGCATACTGGGGGCTAAGGTCTGACGAACACTTTTTATCCAAAGTTGCCGCCAGGGCTGACAGTCGCCGGGTGCAGCGGAGCTGATCCCGGAGGGCGACCCTGATTCTGCGCACTGCGTGGGCATACGCTCCCATTGGGTGAGTAATCCGGTCAGATTATGCGCCACCGTGTCGAGGCTCTGGCCTTCCAGGGCGCGGTCTCTCGCCATCAGCTTTTGCAGGTAAGAAAGGCCGGTTTGGGGGCGATCCCATTCACGGATCAGGCGGCGACAAAGTTCCGGCCAATCGGCAGGTACGGGTGCGCGAGGCGCGGCAGTGCAGGAGGCGCGCACGCCTATGGGCATTCCCTGAATCTCCCGATAAAAACGTTCGAAATGTTCTGGGGTAGGGGAGAGTTGGGCTTCGGCTATGCGCTGCAAGGCTTTTCGCGCGATTTCGGAAGATTTTTCGATGGTCACGCGCAATTGATCTCGGTCAGGGAGCTGCATGGGTAAGCCGATATAATAGCGGAACTTAAAAACAATGGAATAGCGCTCTGGGTTATGGTATCAGGCGTGCCTGATTCCTGCCTTCCTGCTTGGCCTGATACAGCGCCGCGTCGGCGATATGCACTATCCCTTCGGGAGACATATGGCTGGCGAGGGGGGCGATTCCTATGGAGATGGTGATAGAGATGGGATGGCCATCTGTCGCCTGAAAAGGATCCATCGCAATTTTCTGGCAGAGCCGCTGCACAGTGAGTAACGCACAATCTTTTCTAAGTCCTGGAAAAATAGCTAAAAACTCCTCACCGCCATAGCGGTACAGGCCATCATAATGACGTAAAGCAAAGCGCAGACGGCGTGCGATTTCGCGCAGCACGATATCGCCGACCGCATGGCCATAGGTGTCATTGAGAGATTTGAAGTGGTCTACATCTATCATGGCAATGAAGCCGGTAGCCCCGCGATCTATCAATGCCTGTTCTCGTGCCAGATCTTGCTCCATACGCCGACGGTTAGGTAAATTGGTGAGGAGGTCCATCTCTCCCAACTTTTTACTAAAGGTGACAATTTCCTCAAAGCACTGTTGTTCCAGAAGGTTGGCAGCATCCATGATGGGCACTAGCGCGGAATAAGGGCAATTTTTTGACGTGTCTTCAGATGAACTCTGCAATCGATGCAAAATATCGTGATAGGAGGCTTCTAAGGCATGCCAATATGCTTTTTGGGAGGATGGTATACGAGCCTCAGGACCATGTAATGCCTGTAAAACCGACTGTTCTGTGTGGCGTGGCAACATTTTGCCCTGCAGGTATGCACGCAGCCAAGTCTGCCAAAACTCCTTCCAGACATTATAAAAGTGAATCAAGTCATCTAAATACATGCTTTCTTCAGCAAGAGAAGGGGTTGCTCTGCCAGAGAGAGAAGTATTCTGTAATTGGGCTGTCATGGGATCACCTCCTGTCGGTACCAAAAAGCAAACATCATGCCATTGATTGTGTGAGACTCCTTTCCATTCCATACAGACAATCACCGCTTCAGCGGCAATAGAGCGCCACTTTTCCTGCTTTGTCACCTTCAGTTTTTCCTGCGATGTGCCGTTACTTCTCCTCAGGGGAGGAGGGAGAACGTGTTATGCAGCAGATACCCATCGCTACATCGGCGGCCTTGAATCCGGGTGTGGTACGATTTAATACAGACGGACTCATTTTGCTGGGTCTGGACGGTGTTGAGAAATATATTCGCCAGATTCGGCGGGCCATAGAGCAGCAGGATTTCGCTGCAAAACAGCGTGCGATGGATCGTGTCCAGCAGGTCGTGCAGCATCTGCTGGTCATGCTGGATGAAAAACTCCCAGTGGCGCATTTACAGCGTCTGGATAGCCTCTATCGATACCTTCTGCTCAAACTGGCGCATGTGAATTTGTTCAGTGATCTGCAGGGGATTGCCGAATGTAAGCCCATCCTGAGTGATTTACGTTTAGAATGGGCGGCGATTCTCTATCCCTTTACCAACGACCAGCGAGATCGGCTGAAGCAGGTCGATTTTGCGCAGTTTCTGCTTGGCTGAATGGGAAAGATCGGGTATATAAGATCCGGGTAGCGTATTCATACATTAGGAATGACAACAGGCAAGGAAGCCATGGCAGAAGAGAACAAGTCCGGTAAAGGCAAACGGTTGATCTTCCTGATCATTGCGGTGGTGCTGCTCATCACCGGGGCGGGCTCTGCCTGGTGGTTTTTAATGCGTCCGGCGACTGCACCAACGCCTGCACAAGTCGCCAAAGAAAAATTGCAAAACACGAAATTTATTAATCTGGGTTCTATGGTGACCAACCTGCAGAGCAGTGATGGGAGCACCCACTACATTCAGGTGCAGATCCAGTTGAAGACCTATGATCCCGCCGTCGAAAGCTCCGTAAAATCATTTATGCCGGAAATCCGCAACAGCATTCTGATGCTCCTCAGCGCCCAGAGTGCCAACAAAGTTAGCGAGCCAGCGGTACGTGATCAGTTGCTGCAGCAGATCAGGCAGCAGGTGAACAAAATCCTGGAGACGGATGGTGGCACCTTAAAAATGCCAGTGACGGAAGCGAACCCGCCCATCGCCGCGGTCTACTTTGCCAGTTTCGTTGTCCAGTAAGCGGTTGATGGCATTATGTTCTTGATCATCGGCTATGTAATCGCCCTCGGCGCCATTTTTGGTGGATTCGTATTGGAGGGTGGAAAAATCGGTGCGCTGATTCAACCCTATGAACTGTTGATGATTGGTGGTGGGGCTTTCGGTGCCTTTTTTGCAGCCACTTTCCCAAGAACCTTTAAATCCGTGCTCAAATCGCTACCCATGGCGTTCAAGGGCTCCAAGTATAACAAGGCAGCTTATATGGAGCTCCTAAGCCTGCTCAATGAGTTGTTCGCAAAAATTCGTCAGGGTGGTCTGATGTCTATTGAGGGTGATGTGGATGATCCGCAGTCCAGTGAGCTGTTCAAAAAATATCCTCGCATCATCGCTGATCATCATGTGCTGGAGTTTCTGACGGATTATTTACGCCTTATGGTGGGCGGAAATCTGGGTGCATTTGAGATGGAGAATCTCATGGACGTCGATATCGATACCCATCACCGGGAACTGGAAATCCCCATTCATGCGCTGACACGTACCGCAGACGGTATGCCTGCATTTGGTATTGTGGCAGCGGTGATGGGCGTAGTGAACACTATGGGGTCCGTAGACAAACCACCCTCGGTATTGGGTGAGTTGATTGCAGCCGCATTGGTGGGAACGTTTTTGGGGATTCTTTTGGGTTATGCCGTGGTATCGCCGTTGGCTGCACGGCTGGAAGATCGCGCTGCTGAAGGGAGTAAAATGTTCGAGTGTATTAAGGTCGCCTTGCTGGCGACGATGAATGCCTATCCGCCCCAAGTCGCCGTCGAGTTTGGGCGCAAGGTGCTTTATTCGACAGAGCGCCCCAGCTTTCAGGAGTTGGATACCCATTTACGTGATCTGAAAGGGAAGTAGTGTCTCATGGCGGGTAATGATAAAAACCGACCGATAATCATCAAGCGCATCAAGAAAATGAATGGTGGTGGCCACGGTGGTGCCTGGAAAATCGCCTATGCGGATTTTATTACGGCCATGATGGCCTTTTTTTTGCTGATGTGGCTCTTGGGATCAACCACAAAAGCGCAGTTGCAAGGTATTGCACAATGGTTTAAAAATCCTGAGCAGGTTTCTCTTATGGGTGGTCCGGGTAGCGGGTCTGCCAGTTCCATTTTACCAGGCGGCGGTAGCAATCTGAATAAAACTGCCGGTGAAGTGCAGCGTGGTCAGAAACATCAGGTGATTGCGAGCAATGAGACACCAGCCAATGGCTCGGAACATGTCGATCAGCATAACCTCGAACATCTTAAAAAAGTACTGGATGCGCAAATTGCCAGCAATCCGGCGCTGGGGGCATTCCGTAAACATCTGCTTATCAATATCACCCCGGAAGGATTGCGTATTCAGGTTGTGGATAGCACGAAAAAATCCATGTTTCCCAGCGGGAGCACCATATTGGAACCGTATGCCCGCGCTATTTTTCAGGCTATAGCGCCGACCCTAAATGAATTACCGAACGCGATCAGTATAACGGGCCATACAGACGCATTGCGTTATCTCAATGGTGGGAAAGGCTACAGTAACTACAATTTATCCGCAGGTCGGGCAAACGCGGTGCGGCAGACCCTGGTACAAAGTGGACTGGATGAAAGCAAGATCCTGCGGGTTGTCGGTATGGGATCGGCGGTACTATACGTTCCCAATGAACCGGACTCCCCGCTGAATCGCCGGGTAAGTATTGTGGTGCTCAGTCAGGAGGCGGCTAGACGTATTGTTCATAATCAGCAGGCAGAAAGCAATGTGGCATCATCCGGCGCAGCGAAGCAGGTCTTACAAAAGGTTTCACTGAAGACCGGTGTCGTTGCTCCAGCCATTAGCCTATTTTAAACTCGCTGCCCAGGCCATGGACTCCAGCGACATGTTGGTGATGTCTGCTACCGATAAGCCCAGCGCTTGACCAACATTCCGCACGACCTCGATATTGCCACTTTCGGCCGCCTCGACGATAAGTAGCAGCATGCCATCTTCCCCCTCATGCCGCAGTATGGCGGCATGCATTTCCCGTGATAGTCGCAACTCATCCAGCAGTTCAGGCAGTGGTTGATTGAGGCAGACATCCAGCAGGGAGAGCATACCCGCTAAAAATGAGCGATGCAGTGCCAGTGGTTGCGCATCCAGTTTAGGAGAACGCTCACGTAGCAGCTCAGCAAGGCGTGCGCGAGTCGCGGCCATCGTTAGCAACGGCGTTTTACGCGCACCTTGGCTGGCAAAAAGCAACAGCGTTAACCAGCGTTGCAAGGGGTGTCTGCCCAGTAAAATGAGCGCCCGGCGAATACTGTCAATTTCCTGGCCACGGGTCAGTCCTGCAGAATTCAGATAGCGGAGTAACTGAAAAGATAAGCCAGGATCGCGGCGAAAAGTTTCTTCGATATCACCGACTGGATTCTCTTCGGCAAGCAGGTTTAACAGATTGAAGATGGTGCGCTGATTGGCAGCAAGACTTCTCCCACTGATAATTTCCGGACGCATGAAATAGTAACCCTGGCTATAATCTACCCCCGCCTCAAAGCAGTGTCGCGCCATGTTTTGGGTCTCAACCCGAGTAGCGATAATGGCTGGATTATTTGCAAGATCAGCTTTGCGAACTAGTTGTATCCACGCTTCCCATTCGCTGGGTTCATTGAGGTAGGTATCTATTTTGACGAAATCCACGACCTTGAGTAAACCGATCTGCCATGGCGCCGCTTCAAAACGGTCCAAAGCGAGGCGAAAGCCACATTTGCGCAAATTTATAATATTACCAATAAACTCACGGGTTGGCGCTTCGGTAATGGTAAATTCTGGAATCACTTGTGTGGCTGGAAAAAGTTCTAAACTTTTTTCATCAAAATTGCTATTGGTAAAATTAATAAAAGCTGGTTTTCCACCGAGTAACTGTTCGATATTGAATACGCTGAATGTTTTTATCAGTACTCGGGCCGAGCAAAGGAACGGATCTTCCAGTGGTCCGCTGGCTTCTTCTCGCGCAAACAGTTCATAGCCTATCACCTCGCCATGGTGACCCAGAATGGCTTGGCGGGCAACGAGTTCTTGGGTAGCATCAAGCGCGGGCGTGTTCGCAAATTCCGAGTTCATTTCATACCGTCATGAGGCGATCTAACAAGGTTTTTGAGATGCCGGTTACTTCCAGCAGGCGTGCCGTATAAGCGCGGTCCGTGAGATACTGACAGAGATCCAGCATGCGCAGGATGGCTGCTGTTAAAGCGCCTTCGCTGTATTGTTGAGAAACGCCGTGGGTACCTAATAATTGCGGTAAAGCGGCTCGCAAAAAGCTCATGGCAAAAGCGGTATAGAGCGGTGGAATGCGTTTCTGCACATTGTTGCTGCCCTCCTGATGCTGGGCTTCCAGAAACTGCTGATCGTGCGGACCCGTGAACAGGTTGCCTAACCAATGCGTCAGATGTCGCGGAAAATCCTGATGTGCAGCCGCGAGCCTCTGCTCTACTTCGGGGACGGTCTTCAGGTGCTGCAGGAAGAGGGCAACGACTTCCGGCAGCAGCGCCAGTGCCTGGGGTGCAGCAGACTGAATGAGATGCACATCTGTCTCTTTCAGCCCTGCCATTTGCACAAAAATCGCCAGGTTCTGATCTTTGTTCACGATGTCTAAAAAATCCATACACTCTCCCCTCGTCTGTCTCACTGATGTTCTACCCCAGTCTGGTGGAGATTAGACGAGATCGGCAAGATTGCCAGACTGACGGGACAGGTCGACCGAGTGCTGCTAAGATGATAGAAAAGCAGGGGTCTGGTGTGACAGGCAGGGCCGGTTGGAATCCCGGCCGGGAGACAGAGAGGAAAACAATAACGATGACGGAACAGATTCATGAGGCCCGCCAGCACCTCTTTGCTGAACGCTATCGGGTCAGTTCTTGGTTGCATGCGACTAACATCCTGAGTAGCCTCATTCAGGATCATACTTTTTGTACCTTGTGGCTGGACGATCACACCGAGAGTTTCAATACGCTACTGCTCGACATGCAGGAGAAGTTTCTCTGGGTGGATGTCCCGCTCAATTTTCCGCAGAACGTGTGCCCGGAATCGTCTGTTACGATTATTGCCCGTCTTGATGGTCTGCTTAGCGGATTCCGTAGCAACATAGTTCGGATGGAAAAAGAGGTGGTCGTGATCCGCCACCCGGATGCCCTTTATCAACTGCAGCGTCGGCAGTTATACCGGGTCCCGCCGACCGTGCAGGATCCGGATCAGGTAGAGGTGTATCGGCAGGGCGCGCAGATGATTACAGGACGGATGCAGGACATCAGTGCAGGTGGCTTGCGCATTCTTAGCCGTCGTCCAAAAGATTTCCCTTTTTTGCCGGGGGAGCAGATACCGCAAATCATTTTCGGTATCCGTGACAGTGCGCCACTGCATATGCCAGCCATCGTACGTTTTGTGGATACTTATGCGGCGGATGTCTCTGGTGTTATTCTGGGAGTTGCGTTTCAGGATCCACCCGCTGCAGATCAGGAGAAAGTCGCGCAATATGTGCAGACCCGTGACCGGGAAATCTTACGTTTGTTGAGCATTGGGTTACGCAGTTCTGCCAAGGCAGAACCCGCGTCCTGGAAAGGCAGGATCAAGCGCTGGTGGGAAACATGATCACAAAGGATGCAGGCTGATGTGGTTTATTTTGCTGGTTATCGCGTTGATTATCATTGCTGCTCAAGCGATGCTGTGGCGTTTGCAGCGTCACCTGTTGGCTGCTTTACAAATTTCACAAGAACGCACGCGCGCGTTGGAAGAGGCGGTGCGGCGTATCATTGTCGGCCAGTCGCAAAAAGAAGCGGAAGCGCGCAACGCGCCTGACAGAGCAATTGATGCTTGGTCCTTGCCGGAGGAGGGTGACGAGGTAAACCGCTATCAGCGCGCCCATATGCTGGCCGATTCCGGGCGCAACGCGCACTACATTGCCAGCACCTGCCAGATCGGGGAGGAAGAGGCAGAGCTCCTGATCCGCCTTAAAAGTCGGTCATCACCCTGATGACACCCTCCGCTAACGCCCTGGTGCCCATGCGCATTGTTGATGCGGTACTTAATTCCCATGTGGCTACGGCACTGGCGAAAAGTATAACACCTGGCACCACCCTGGAGGGGCGGGTTTTGCGAAGCTCTCAGGTGCAGACGCTTATAGAGGTCGCAGGTAAAACGCTGGCTTTTCACTTGCCCGGCCAGTGGGCAACGGGAGAGCGCTTGCAGTTGCTCTATTTGAGTGGTGGCGCCCGCCCCACCTTTCTGCTTGCGACTTCGGCAGCAGTGCGGTTACCAGACCGTGTAGGTTTGTCGAATACTGTGCAATCTCTTCTCGATTGGCCTCCAGCAGAGGGTGGCAGCGCGCTCCGCGGAATCCAGCCCCTGCTGCCCCAACCTCCCATAGAAAGTGCGTCGCTGGCGCAAATGCTGCAACAGTCCATAAATCAGAGCGGACTCTTTTATGAAAGTCACCTGGCAGCTTGGGTGCAGGGTCAACTGCCGCTGCAAAATCTGCGCGCAGAGCCACAAAATGGGCCGTTATCCCCGGTGCCGACACCTGTGAGTCAAGGCGCTCGGAGGGTAGTCTCTGCTCTGTCGGTCAGTCAAGCCTCGGAGCCGGTCTTGCCAGGTCGTGTCGCGGGGGCGATGACATACGCGCAGATTGCAAACCTCGGAAGACCGCCGGTCAGTTTTACGTCTGCCGCGTTGCCCGGAGCTCTCACCAGCCTTGTGGGCCAGCAGATTCAGGTGCTGAACCAGCAGCAAATCAACTGGATCGGCCCAGTATGGCCGGGGCAGTTCGTGCAATGGATGATCAGTCGACGCGATGAGCATACGGGCGATCATGGACAGGCAGCGACTGCGGATCGGGAGGCCGCCCAGCATTGGGACAGCACATTGACATTGCATCTGCCTCATTTGGGGAGTATTCAGGCGAAGCTGCGCTTGCATCGCAATACACTGAGTTTGGCTATTATGGCGGATCAGGCGGACGCTCTAAGAAATCGCTGGGGGGATTTGGAGGCGGCTCTGCAGGCACTGGGTTTGCGCGTAACGCAGCACAAGATCCATACAGGCGATGGGGAATAAGCCGGAAAACTCACGCAATGCCGTGGCCTTGCGCTATCCTGGCAAGGATTCGGCCCCTATGGTGGTGGCGAAGGGGCGGGGGCTGGTTGCTGAGCAAATCATTGCGAAAGCCCGTGAAGCAGGGGTTTTCGTGCATGAGTCAAAGGAGCTGGTCAGCCTGTTAATGCAGATTGATCTCGATCAGCAGATTCCGCCACAACTCTATCAGGCGGTTGCGGAGATTTTGGCATGGGTTTACCGCATAGAACAGGATGGGGCCGCGAATCTCCAGGATCATATCAAATAGGGCTGAGACCTGCCCTTGTTGGACAAGTAAAGGATCATCCCGCAAGATACGCCCAATATGCGGGTTGGTGCCCGGCGGCTGCTTTTGGAGGGTACTTTGGGTTGCAACACATGATTAAACAATGTGGCAACAGCGTTGAGGGACGCTGCATGGGTATAAAAAAAGCAAGCAAGAAATCTGTAGATTCCTTGCTTGCTCTGTTTGTGGTACCGGGGACTGGATTCGAACCAGCACAAGCTTTCGCTCACTAGGACCTGAACCTAGCGCGTCTACCAATTCCGCCACCTCGGCGTGGACGGAATAATCATTTATTGAGGAGCATTTGTCAATGCCGGAAACACAAGAACCTGCATCGCTTAGTGAGCGTGATCCTATGTTTGAGCGGGAAAAAGAAAAATATGAACGGCCGATCGTCAGTCGGGAGTATATTCTCAGCTTTCTGGAGGGTGCCGGTCAGCCACTCACCTTAGAAGACATGATCGCTGAACTGGAAGTCGCCGAAGATGATCAGGAAGCCTTAAGGCGTCGTCTGCGGGCTATGGAGCGGGATGGTCAACTGGTGCGCAACCGGCGTGGTGCCTATGGCATCGTAGAAGCCATGGAACTGGTGCGCGGCACGGTGAGCGCCCATCCCGACGGCTTTGGTTTCCTGATTCCCGAGGGAGGCGGAAAGGATCTCTTCCTTTCTCCGCGGGAAATGCGCAAGGTGTTCCATGGCGATACGATTCTGGGACGGGCGGTAGGGGAGGATCGGCGCGGACGTATTGAAGGCGCGGTTGTGCGCATTCTGGAGCGCGCGCTCAAAGAGATTGTGGGCCGTTACTACGCGGATGGTGGTGTGCACTACGTGGTTCCCGAAGACCGCCGTATTCCCCAGGAGTTCGGGGTGGTAGAGGGTGGTGAATTGGCACCCGTACACGGACAGATTGTCACGCTCCAAATTACTCAGTACCCCGATGGGCGCAATATGCCACAAGGGAGCATCGTCGAGATTCTCGGTGAGCACATGGCCCCAGGTATGGAAGTCGAAATTGCCGTCCGTAACTATGGTCTGCCACATCAGTGGTCAGGAGAAGTGCTTGCCGAAATCACGCACTTCTCGGAGATGGTACCGGAGGCGATGAAGGAAGGTCGCCGCGATCTGAGAGACCTGCCGCTGGTCACCATTGATGGCGCCGACGCCAAGGACTTTGACGACGCGGTTTACGCCGAGGCAATCGAAAATGGTTTTCGCCTGATTGTCGCCATCGCTGACGTAGCCACTTATGTGCGCCCGGACTCTGCACTGGACAAGGAGGCGGTGACCCGCGGTAATTCTGTCTATTTCCCGCGGCGGGTGATTCCCATGCTGCCCGAGATACTGTCCAACGGACTCTGCTCCCTCAACCCTCATGTGGATCGCCTCTGCATGCTCTGTGAAATGGAGATGGATGCGACGGGCGAGGTGCAGCGCTTCCGCTTTGACCGGGGCGTCATGCGCTCTCAACGCCGTTTTACCTACGATGAAGTGGCGGCCATATTGGCGGGTGATGGGGACTTAAGGGCGCAGGACGCGGCCATGGTCCCGCACTTGGAGGCCCTGCACCGCCTCTACGAAAGTTTTGCCAAGGCCCGTGAGCGGCGGGGCACTATTGAGTTTGACTCACAGGAAAGCCGCATTGTTTACAATGATCAGTTGCGCATTGAAAAAATCGTGGCGGTTACCCGCAATGTCGCGCATCGGATCATCGAAGAATGCATGCTTGCGGCCAATGTGTGTGCAGCGCAATTCTTCAGAATTCACGAATTGCCCATGCTTTATCGGGTCCATCCAGAGCCCACGAGTGAAAAGCTCGAAGATTTGCGCCGTTTCCTGGGTGAACTCGGCGTGCCGGTGCGTTTGCCTGCCCATCCGCGCAGTGCTGATCTGGCGAAAATCATCGAAGATACCCGTGAGCGCAGTGATTCCAGTCTGGTTCAGACCGTTATTCTGCGCAGTCTTTCACAGGCGTACTATACCGTGGATACCGGCATGCATTTCGGTCTGGCCTTCCCGGCTTATACCCACTTTACCTCGCCCATCCGCCGCTATCCGGATCTCGTGGTGCACCGCGGTATTCAGGCCTTGCTGGATGCGGCTGGTGCGGAGCCCAAGTGGTTCCCCAAAAAGGCACTGCAGGAACTGGGCCAGCACTGTTCCATGACCGAGC
>JAKAVW010000319.1 GCA_021827445.1 Pseudomonadota bacterium | reverse complement strand
GGGGAATGGTCAATAGAAATACAATATTATGGCACTACAATTGACGCAGAAAAATTTACCTTGTTTTTATGGGATTATTTTACACAAAACCGAGATTTTGCTGAAAAAGTGTCAAACATGGGCTAAAAATATACGCAAATTATATACCATTTATATGGAATTTATAGATGAGGACCATCTACAATCTCCGTTGAGGACATAACTAAAACGGGTTTTTAAACCAATGGAGTCTTTCAATGACCATGAATACTGTCGGTAAAACGACACTGCATTCTGTAGTACCCAGCCGCTCTGTACTACAGAAGCGCGCACGCCGCTGGGTTGTCAAGATCGGGAGCAGTCTGCTGACTCAGGACGGCCAGCGCCTGGACTTGTCGGCCATGCAGAACTTTGTGCAGCAAATACTGGAGCTTCGCGCCGAAGGCATTGAGGTCGTATTGGTTTCCTCCGGTTCCGTTAGTGCCGGAAAATGTCACCTGGGCTGGGCACAAAAGACGACCACCGCCGAAGAGCGTCAGGCGGCGGCCAGCGTGGGGCAATCCGCCCTGATTCATGCTTATGAGAATCTCCTGGCCGAGGAAGGGACGCATTGCGGGCAGGTGCTGCTGACGCGGGACAACTTCAGGGATCGAAGGCGCCTCAAGAATACCCGGTCCGCCATCGAGGTGCTTCTGAAGATGCAGATGCTCCCCATCATCAATGAGAATGATGCGATTGCCGATCCGGATAACGCCCTGGGCAATAACGACCATCTGGCCGCTCTGGTCAGCAACATCTGGCATGCCGACTTAATGGTATTGCTGACCGATCAATCGGGGCTATTTACAGCCGACCCGCGCGCACGGCCTGATGCCGAAATGATCACGGAAGGTATGGCTGGTGATCCACGGCATGAGCGTATGGCGGGTGGAGGGGGCGGCATCGTGGGTACTGGTGGCATGCTCACCAAAATACACGCCGCCACCCATGCGGCGCGCTCTGGCGCGGCCACGCTCATTACCGATGGACGAATCCCGGATGTGCTCCTGCGCTTGCACAAGGGAGAGCTTTTGGGGACGTTTTTGCGTTCCGAAAAATTCGACCGGAAATTGCGCAGAGATGCCTGGACACATCTTCAGGTCAGCCACGGCCAGCAGTGGGTGATCCATCCCATGCGCCGGGTAAAAAATGAGGTTGCAGCGTTCTGTTCGGAGACGCTGCCTTTTACCGCAATATCATTATTCAACGGCCAATAAATTCGCACATTCATTGGATAAGCGATCGCACCAGTCATACCTGGTGTCCAGGCCTCTTTTACGCAATTGGAGAAACATGATGAACAGCTTCATATCGACAAAAAACATTCGCACCAGTAGCAAATTTGGCTTAACAACCCTTGCCGTCGCGATTTTGTCCACATTGGCACTAGTGTCAGACACAGCTCAAGCCGCACCCTTACCTATGCCAGCGATGTCTGGGCCGCTGCAGACGCCGTCTCCTTTTCAGTTTGATGCGGGCCCGCTCGGAAAACTGGACATTACTGGCGTGATGAGCGGCATGGGCGTCTGGCAGGACAACCCTGTCCCCGGTGATCGGTTCACCCGCGCCGATATCAGCAATGGTCAGATATTCATCCAGAAAACGCACGGCCTGATCCAGTTCTTTCTCCAGGCCGGTGCCTACAATATGCCCGCCCTGGGCACCCCCTTCCTCTCCACAGGGAATACCACCAGCGATTATTACGGCGCATTGCCGCAAGCCTATCTGAAGATCGCGCCCACCAAGAATTTCTCGGTTCTGATCGGCAAGCTCCCCACTTTGATCGGTGCGGAATACACCTTCACCTTCGAGAATATGAACATCGAGCGCGGCTTGTTGTGGAACCAGGAAAACGCCGTCGAGCGCGGCGTCCAGTTCAATTACAGCGCGGGGCCCCTGAGCGCCTCCCTGCAGTGGAGCGATGGTTTCTACTCCAACCGCTACAATTGGCTCTCCGGCTCCCTGTCCTACACCATCAACTCCGCCAACACCGTGAGCTTCGTGGGTATGGGCAATGCCGGGCAGACGGGTTATTCCAGTCTCGCTACTCCTGTCTATCTAAACAACAGCGACATCTACAACCTGATCTATACCTATAGCTCGGGTCCATGGATGATTCAGCCCTACCTCCAGTACACCCAGGTAACGGCCAATCCCGCTATCGGCGTGGGACGCGGCACGGGGACCAGGGGTGCGGCTCTCCTGGCGAGTTATAGCCTCACCCCTCACGTTACCCTGGCCGCCCGGGCCGAATATATCGCAAGCACCGGCAATGCCACCGATGGTGCGGTCAATCTTCTGGGGTATGGAATCGGCAGTAAGGCGTGGTCCATCACCGTGACACCCACCTACCAGGATCACGATTTCTTCGCCCGCGCCGAGTTTTCCTACGTACAGGCGAGCAGCTACACCCAGGGCGATGTTTTTGGTCCGCAAGGGAATAATCCTACCCAGGCTAGAGCCCTCGTCGAAACCGGCTTCCTGTTTTAAGAAGCAGCAATCTAGCGTTGACTTTTGGTGTTTATGCCCCTAACTTAAGTCCTAAGGGGCAAACGTCAGCGACATGTTATCGTGTCACATGGTGAATCAACTAACACGAAGGTCTAGTCTGAGGTCCAGCATGAATTGCCTTGCACAAGTGCGGACCTCTGGTATTGCCCGGCGGCTCGGAAAAACCTGCTCTCACATAATTCCATTTCAATGGGTTGAAATGGAACACATTTGGGATGATAGGTTTTTTCGAGGTGTCCTACCTGTCTTTTCAAAGACACACAGCTTACTTGCAGTATACCTGTGCAACGACAAGGCAGGGGTATGCTACAATTGCACATGGACGGAAGGAAGGAGCTAACCGATGTCCCCATCACCAACCGGCAAGCAGGGAGATCAAAAACTTGTTATCACAAGTCAAAAGCTATCACTTGCCGTGCAGTATCATCAGACAGGTCGGCTGAAAGAGGCCGAACAGCTTTATCGAAACATTCTTGTGGAGCAACCTAACCACGCCGAGGTTAATAGCAATATGGGGGTGCTGGCAAGCCAAACTGGCCGCGTCAATGACGCGTTAGATTTTTTTCAGGCGGCGCTGAGTTCGGATCCAAAAAATGGGCAAACCTGGGCTAATTATATGGTATTGCTTTACAATACAGGGCACACTCAAGAGGCCAGTTCCGCCCTGCAACAGTCATTGGCAATTGACAAAAACTTTTCCTTGGTGTTTGAGGGCGTTTATAATCAAGCACTGAACTTACAGTGCTGGCAGGACGTTGAAACCATTTTACGTAATTTAATCGCCATAAAAAATAGCCCATCAAATGAGATGGCTATGCTAGGTGAAGTGCTTCGTCGGCAAGGTAATTTATTGGATGCCGAACGTGTTCTCTGCGACGCTCTTAATATTAGTGAAAATAATGTAGCAGCGCTCCATAATTTATCGGTTTTGCTGCTGTATCAGAATAGATATTCTGAGGCTGAGGATGCAATTAGGAAGGTTTTATCCTTAATGCCGGACAATGCCGAAAGTATCTTTGTGCTGGGCGCGATATCTGTAGGAAAGAATTGCCTTTCGGAAGCTGAAATAGCCTTCCGAAAGGCAATTTCCATTAAACCTGCATATCCGGAAGCGTTAATGAACCTCGGTGTCATGCTCAGCGACCAAGGCCGTGTGGATGAGGCGATAGGCACCTTCCAAAAAGCCCTAACTATCAAACCAGACTACCTGGAATCGCTAATGAGGCTCGGTGTTGCACTAGGCTATCAGGGTCGCATGGATGAGGCAGAAACCACACTCAGAAAGGCTCTTGCTATCAAACCTGATTATCCAGAGGCCATTATGAATCTGGGCGTTATACTTGGTCATGAAGATCAATGG
>JAKAVW010000318.1 GCA_021827445.1 Pseudomonadota bacterium | reverse complement strand
CGGTTAACCAAACAACTGTCGGGCAATTACAGCATGAACCGGATGGATCTGGTGGAAAGCCTGAATCGGCAACTTGTCGGTTGGGCTGCCTTTTACCAATATACCGTAAACGTTTAGCCAACCCACCCTTGCAGCTTGTCTCAGATCAAGCTAATGCGGTTTTTTTCCAGTTCCACGGCAAGAGTTCGTGGAGTTTTTTGTTGGGCCAGCGGGGTGGTGCCGATCTCGCTGTGCCTACTACGATGATATTCCCGCTCCACCCAGGCCTGCGTCGCCCGGTTCAGGGCACCCAGAGTAAGCCCTTCCTCTCCCTCCAGCATCGGCAGCAGGCGGCCTTCGATCTGGCCCCAGAAGCACTCCTGCTTCCCATTCTGGTATTTATGTGGCCGACCACATAAATACCATTATGTGGCGCTTTAAAATATGTGGCGACCAATGAAAGTCCCCATATAGGTCAAGGCCTCATGTCAAATCTACGCCACATAATTTTGTCGACTTCATGGGATGATGACCGTCCATTTTGTTGAAAAAGGCGGTCGATCATGATGGAAGTACTTATCAAGCGCCCCACTACGTTGGCGCGTTATCTGGGGGCTCCGCTCGCAGAAGAGAGGGATAATTTTCTCAAACACTGTGCGCAGGTAGGTTACTCGCCCTCCATGCTCAAGAAGATTTCTTGGGTGATCTGGGCTGTCGCAGAGTACATTGGCATTGATCATGGCAAGGTGACTATGCAAGACATTAGGATTGCTGTAGATCACCGGACGCGCTTTAAACGCCAATCAACCCAGACCAAGGAATCGAAGAGCACTCGCCAGATGTTTATCCATTTCGCGACGGAATGGGCGCGACATATGGGTTGTCTTGGACAAGCTGCGAAACCTCAGGATAGTTTCGCGGTACAAATAGGGATTTTTGCTCGCCACATGCGCGAAGAACGGGGACTATCTCCCGTGACTATTGCAACCCGTTGTGAACGGCTTGGCTGGTTTTTCGCCGGATTAAATCCGCCACGAGGCACGCTGGATGCAATCACCATTTGCGATCTCGATGCCTTCGTCGAACTGAAGGGCCAACAAGGCTGGACGCGCGCCTCACTGGGCTCATTGGCCAGCTCCTTACGCAGCTTTTTTGCTTTTGCTGAAGCTCGCGGCTGGTGTGCCAAAGGGTTAACGGCGACCATTGAATCGCCGCGACTATATACCCGCGAGGGAATCCCGGAGGGCCCGGGTTGGGAAGATGTACAGCGTCTCTTGGTCAGTACTGCTGGCGATCATCCTGTAGATATTCGCGATCGCGCCATTTTGATGTTGCTGGCATTGTACGGATTGCGCCGTGGCGAGGTCGCAGCACTTCAACTCGAGCATTTGGATTGGGACGGGGATAAAATTTGCGTGGTACGACCTAAACAGCGCATCGCTCAGCGTTATCCCTTACTGCCCAGTGTGGGCGAAGCCATTGTGCGCTATCTGCGCGATGTACGTCCTCAGTGTGAACATCGGGCGTTATTCCTCACGATCGGTGCCCCCATGCGCCCACTTTCGGCGGAGAGTATCTCGCATGTCGCCCGCGCACGCTTAAACCAGCTTGGTCTCACGCTCTCTCCTCGCGGGGCGCACTGCCTGCGTCACGCCTGTGCCAGTCATCTCCTCTCTTCGGGTTTTTCACTAAAGCAAATTGGTGATCACCTTGGTCATCGCAACGCCAATTCGGCGCTGAGCTATACCAAGGTTGATCTGACGGGGTTGCGACAGGTCGCCGAATTCGACTTGGGGGGTTTACTGTGAACCTCTCAGAACTGATTTCTCTCTACATCGCCCATAAACGTGCGCTCGGATATCGGTTTCTAACAGAGGACCACTTGTTGAGATCTTTTTGCCGGGCAGTCGGTGATAGGCCAATAGAAACTATCGGTGCAGACGCCGTATCTATTTTTTTAAATGGCAAGGGGTCCGTTACGGCCTACTGGTACAAGAAATATCATGTGTTAACCGGATGTTACCGATTCGCATTGGCACGCGGGATGGTCACTGCAATCCCGCTGCCTCGCAGTGTACCAAAGCAGGACGGGCCCATATTTGTGCCTTATATTTATTCCCACGCAGAGTTGAAAAGACTGATTGATGTCCTTCCCGCTCTTTGCGCCGGACGCTCCAGAATCGACGATTACGTCTTCAAAGCCCTTCTGTTACTGATGTATGGTGCAGGACTTAGAATCAGTGAAGCGCTATCGCTCCATATCCATGACGTCGACCTGCAACAGACCATTCTATATGTTCGCGAGACGAAGTTTTACAAGACCCGCATAGTCCCATTAGGCAAGGATTTAACCCAAATTCTGAATGAATATATCGCCAAACGGAATAACCGCTACTCAGCAGCTACAGATGCGCCGTTCTTCTGCTTCCGTGACGGCACACCACTGAGTAGATCCGCCGCCCATGGTCTGTTTCGGCGCGTACGCGCTAAAGCTGACGTCCTCAAAGAGGGTGGCCCGAGGCATCAGCCACGCCTTCACGATCTTCGCCACTCAGCCGCTGTGCATCGCCTTATTGCCTGGTATCGCTGCGGTGCAGATTTGCGCGATTTGTTGCCCAAGTTGGCAACCTATCTTGGGCACGTCGATCTTTCGGCAACACAACGTTATTTGACCATGACACCAGAGTTACTTCACGAGGCGAGCCTGCGCTTCGCACACTATGCATTGGAGAAAGACCATGACTGACGTGACCCTGCTTGGCCCCTGGATACGGCGATTTCTACTGGAGTATCTGGTACGAGAGCGCAATCTTTCGATAAATACCCAGCGCAGCTATCGAGATATGCTGTCCCTTTTTCTGCCCCACGTGAGTAAACAACTCAACAAATCCGTGGACCGATTAACGGTATCTGATCTGTCGGCAGACCTTATCCGTCAATTCCTTAGTGATATTGAGGAAAGCCGCCACTGTCTCGCCGCCACCCGCAATCAGCGCCTCGGCGGCCTGCACGCGTTGGCTCGATTCATTGGTGAAAATAGTCCTGAGCATATCGAGTGGTGTTCACAAATCCGGCTGATTCCTTTTAAAAAAACGGCATATCCAGGCATTACCTATCTCGAAAAGCCAGAAATGGACGCCCTTTTAGAATCTCCAGATCGCCAGACCCCTCAAGGCCAACGTGATTACGCCTTATTACTGTTTCTCTACAACACTGGGGCGCGTGCCAGTGAAGCTGCCGATCTCAGGATCGTTGATGTGGATTGGCATGCTCAATGCGCCCACATTATCGGCAAAGGTAACAAGCGGCGTACCTGTCCATTGTGGCCGACCACTCTGGATCAATTGCGTGCGCTAGCAACGCAACGTGGGTTGGATCAACGAGTTTTTTTAAATCGCAACGGCCAACCCATCACACGCTTTGGTATCCATACGATGGTCGAACGACATGCTGCTAGGGCTTGTGTGCAAGTGCCATCAATGAGTACGAAGCAGGTCAGTCCACATGTGATCCGCCACAGCACGGCAACCCACCTTTTACGTGCTGGCGTGGACATCAATACCGTCCGAGCCTGGCTGGGACACGTTTCGCTCACTACGACCAACATCTACGCTGAGACTGACCTCGAGACTAAAACTCGTGCGTTGGCGACATGTGCTCCGCCCACAGCAGAGGGGATGGCAACGAAACATTGGCGTCAGCAGCCGGACCTGATGGCCTTCCTCCACGGCTTATAGCTGAATACTTATGTGGCGTTAATTTGATCCTCAGGCAGGTGGTATGCGGGTTTTAAATCCAATAGCCACATATTTTAAAGCGCCACATAATGGTACGGACTATAAGGCAGTGTCGCCTGATGCAGCACCCCCAGCAGGGCCAGCCCGTTGGTGGTTTCCTCGGCCACCATGGCGGCACCATTGTCCGTCA
>JAKAVW010000317.1 GCA_021827445.1 Pseudomonadota bacterium | reverse complement strand
CGTTGGCTGATCGATATCCTATAATCACCCCAATGGAATTCTGGCGGACGCATGGGGGAGTGTAACTCCGTGAATGGGCGGTTAGCGCTGCCCTGCCGCCGTTGAGCCCCGATGGTCGGCGGTAGACTGGAAGCGGTCGTTCGTATCACGAGGATTGCCAGCCACAAAGATTCGTCCACTGTCTGCTGATATTTGCTCAGTAGCAGAGTAATATTCATTATATAATACTGGATCAGGATCTGGGAGATGCATTCAAATAAGTCATATTTTTCTTATATAGATTCTATTGAACGCACGCGGGAGGGTATTGCTGTACGTATCGATGCGATACCCACAGAGAGCCTAGAACGACTTCACCAAGCCGACATTTTTGAAACCCGTGCTGAACAATTGCAGCCTGTGATCGTGGCGGCCCATGACTCCTCAAAAAATTCTCACAACCTACGTGTGGATCATTGGTGCCGATTTAATATCGCTACTGAGTCTGGTCCTGAGAGCTTGACGGCACAAATATATCGCTCCCCAAGTGATGCCGAAAACACAGAGGATGTTTTAATTGAGAATATAGAGCCTCTGGATGGAAGAGGAAGGGTAAGCCGCAGTCTCAGGCAGTTAGTGTCACTCGATGGCTTGCAAGATGCCACGCAAGATACCATTGAAGCATTATTAAACCATAAAATTTATAAACAAGAAGATAACTACCTAGCGGTTTATAATGTTGGCCATGGGGCATGGCCGGCGGTTCTTGCAAATAGCCTTCAGCCTGCCATCTACTTCGATCTAGGCGGTGGATGTGGAATAAATGCTCGGACATATCCCGTCAACATTCAGCCCTGCTTTACTCTCAATCCACCGGTTATGCTTTCCCATTGGGATATGGACCATTGGATCTCAGGTGACAGGCACCAAAGTGCTCAACAGTTGCCGCGGATTGTTCCTCGGCAAGCGTTTGGACCGTCCCACATGAGATTTGCGCAGAGACTCCAGTCGCACGGGTCGTTGAATATCTGGCCGAACAACTTAACGTCACTAATTACACCTTTTTGTGAAATTCACAAAATTCCTAACGCCTCGAATCGGAACAACTCTGGACTTGTTTTTGTAGCGAAGGTGGGTCCCCACAATGATAAGGTCAATGTCCTTTGCTCAGGTGATGCGAAGTATGTGAAGCTTCTTCATCTAATATCATCACTGCGTCTGGGCGGTCTGATTGCCACTCACCACGGAGGCTTGTATCGAGGAGACATTCCTCCTCAGGCAAGTATAACATCAAACTATATCGCGTACTCTTATGGTCAGAGAAATTCCTACGGTTATCCTAACCGTCAAACGGTAAATAAGCACCAGAACGCAGGTTTGACAACAAGGCGTGATTCGATAAATGGGAATCAGACGATACCAATCCTTGGCACTCTTCCTGGAATGCCTTTATGTAGTGGGGGTAGATGCTCACTGACCATAGTTCAGTAGAAGGTGCAAGATATTTGTAACCAGGTCGTTGTCGGACTTGTTGGCTGTATTAGACGAATTGCGGACGTTGTATCTGTTCAGAGGTTTTGTTTCTGATGTTGCATGGCAGGAACACTACCGCCGAGTATCGAGCGCATTTCGTGGATATACGCATTAGTCGTTGCAGGAGGTTTCCTTGACAGAATCTAATAAAACACCGCCTCTTGAAAAGACCTTGGCAGATTTGCACGCCAGTCCAGCCGGCCTGACACATGGTGATGCCCAGCAGCGCTTGCAACAATATGGTGCGAATGCCTTGCAGGAAAAAGAGGTTAGTCCTCTCACGCGCTTTCTACGTTACTTTTGGGGACCCATTCCCTGGATGATCGAAGTGGCGGCCATCTTGTCGGCCGTTGTGGCGCATTGGGCTGATCTGACCATTATTTCGTTGCTGCTGCTCTTCAACGCGGACATTGGCTTTTGGCAGGAAAACAAAGCCAGCAGCGCCCTGGAGGCGCTCAAGAGCCAGTTGGCCCTCAAAGCCCGTGTGCTGCGGGACGGTCAATGGCAGGAGATCCTGGCGGCGGATCTGGTACCCGGTGACGTCATCCGGATCCGGCTGGGCGATATCATTCCGGCGGATGTGCAATTGCTGGAGGGCGATTATCTGAGTGTCGATCAGTCGGCCCTGACGGGAGAATCCCTGCCGGTCAGCAAGAAAGCAGGCGACGTGGCCTATTCGGGTACCATCGCCAAGCAAGGCGAGATGGTGGCAGTCATCACTGCCACCGGTATGCACACCTTTTTCGGCAAAACGGCGGGCCTGGTGCAAAAGGCTGGGGCTGTATCGCACTTCCAAAAGGCGGTCCTGCGTATCGGTGACTACCTCATCTATATTGCTTTAGGATTAGTGGCTGTGCTGATCACGGTCGAACTATTCCGCGGGCAGTCTTTCCTCTCCCTGTTACAGTTCGCCTTGATTCTTACGGTGGCCTCCATCCCCGTGGCCATGCCAGCGGTACTCTCGGTGACCATGGCCTTGGGTGCGCTGAAGCTTTCGCGTATGAAAGCTATCGTCACCCGTCTGGAGTCCATTGAGGAAATGGCGGGAATGCGGATTCTCTGTTCCGATAAAACGGGGACACTTACCCAGAACAGGCTGACCCTCGGGACCCTGGAACCAGCGCCTGGTATTACCCAGGAAGACGTCCTACGCGCTGCCGCCCTGGCCTCCAAGGCAGAAGACCAGGACAGCATTGATCTCGCGGTACTGGGTGCGGTCGCGGATCCGCAACTTCTGCAAGGCTGGCAGCAACAGCACTTCACCCCTTTCGACCCGGTGGGCAAACGCACCGAAGCTCAGGTGAGCGATTCGTCCGGCCAGATCTGGACCATGACCAAGGGAGCACCACAAGTCATCCTGGAACTTTGTCATTTGCCCAAAACGTTACTCCAGGACATGCAGGGGCGTATCCAGGCCCTGGCAGAGAAGGGCTACCGCACCCTGGGTGTCGCACGCAAGGCCGCCTCAGGGGATTGGCAGTTTCTGGGCATTATCCCCCTCTTTGACCCACCTCGGGAGGACTCCCGGGATACCATTGCCCAGGCAGAGGCGCATGGTATCGAGGTGAAAATGGTGACAGGGGATAATATGGCGATCGCCAAGGAAATCTCCGGCCAATTGGGTTTGGGGACAGACATTCTGCCTGCGGATCAGGTATTTGCCAACCAAGCCGATGTCACCCTGATTGGCGCGGAGCTGCGCCAGAAAATTGCGGCTGCCGATGGTTTCGCCCAAGTTTTTCCGGAGCACAAATACGGCATCGTCAAGGCATTACAAACCGATGGCTACCTGGTGGGTATGACCGGCGACGGCGTCAACGATGCCCCAGCGCTCAAGCAAGCAGATGTGGGTATCGCGGTATCCGGCGCCACGGATGCCGCTCGGGCTGCGGCCGCTCTGGTGTTGATGGCACCTGGCCTGAATGTCATCATCAGCGCTGTTGAGGAGGCACGCCGCATCTTCGAGCGCATGAACAGCTATGCGATTTACCGTATCGTCGAAACCATTCGCATTATGGTCTTCGTCGTGCTGGCCATGCTGATTTTCGATTTTTATCCCATCACCGCCATCATGATCATCTTGCTGGCGTTCTTTAATGATGTACCGATCATGGCCATCGCCACCGACAACACCTGGCTGGATCCCAAGCCGGTACGCTGGGACATGCACCGCGTCCTCACGGTATCCACAGTACTGGGGCTCATCGGAGTCGTGGAAACCTTCGGTATGCTGCTCATCGCCAAAGATTACTTCCACATGGACATCCCGCATCTGCAAACCCTGATTTTCCTCAAGCTTGCCGTTGCTGGACATTTGACTTTATTCATTGCGCGGACGCGCAAGCCTTTCTTACGGAAGCCTTGGCCATCGGCGATACTGCTTTGGTCGGCCATTCTG
>JAKAVW010000316.1 GCA_021827445.1 Pseudomonadota bacterium | reverse complement strand
GTCATTCCCATGAGCACGCAACACTACCCCATGCTGCAACGCAATCTGCTCTATACTGCTGTTACCCGGGGCAAGCGGCTGGTCGTGCTCGTGGGCCAGAAAAAGGCCGTGGCCATGGCGGTGCGGAATGGATCCGGGAAACGACGGTGGTCAAAACTGCGGGAGTGGATGCAGTAGTCTGGAACGAGAGAGGCGAATGGCCGCGAAAGACTGGAAGCGGTCATTCGCAATCCTGCCGAATCCATTAGCTAAAAATCAGCGTAAAGATCTTTTACCTGAAGTTTCACGCTTTTTCAGCGCATTATTTTTCTTTTTAACCAAAATTGCCGACATATAATTGTGTTATATATAGATTAACTAAGTCAATTAACGCGCCATTTGAAAACCAGATTTTTTATAATTATTCGATAACAAACAATCTGTTAGAAGTGAACAGAAGCTCTTTTTGTGATATAATCAGGCCTATCAACTCGCTGATTATAAAACGGAAGAGGCCCTGTTCAATGTCCATGCTACGCGATTTGCTTATCCCTTTTCAATCCGCTTTTTCAAAAGCCAGGCTCGGTCGGGAGAGGGCGCACTGGTTCATCTTTACCTTGCTGGCGGTCATCGTGCCCTTTACCTCATCCATGAGTTCCTGTGATTCCTGGTTCGGCAATAATGGCCTGTGGGGGCCACTGCAGCACAGCGGACAACCCGTGCATCTGCTCTCCCGTTTGCGCAGCAATACAGCCCTGTACGCGCGGCCGGAGGCTCCGAGCCAAACGACCCAGGGGCGGCCCCGCAAATACGGACACCGCTGCGATTCGGTAGGTGATCTGGCCGCACCGTTCTGCGATCAGGCGCGGACCTATACTGTGCTAATCTATGGCAAGCAGCGTGAGGTACGCGCCTACGATCAGATTTTCATGCTTAAAAATCTGCGGTGCCCCGTACGAGTCGTCTGGGTTTTTCGCAAAACCCAGTGGGTGGCCTTCTTCACTACGGACCTGACCCTCTCGGTGACTGAGATCATCGAATACTATGGTGCCCGCTGGAAAATCGAAGCCGGTTTCAAGGAAATCAAACAAGATATCGGCAGCGCTCGCAGCCAGACCCGTACCGCCGATGCGGTCACCAATCATCTCCAGTTCTGCCTGATGGCCACCACCCTGACCTGGATTTATGCGGACCGTATGACCCCAGACCCAGAGCGCCGCCATAAAGTCAAAGGCCGCACCAGTTTCGCCTTCTCCGATGTCCGCAGGCTCATCGCGGACGAAGCACTCTCCGATCCTTATTCTGGGGTTTTGGCCAGATTACTGCCAACCCCTCCATAAATCATTCACACAAGCGCTCATGCGTATGGTGGCTTGAGGGTCGGCGCTCAGGGAAATATGAAATGCGGTGAAACTTCAGTTTTTACCCCATGCCGGGAAAAATCAGCTGCCTAACTCGTGCCTGACAGAAAAAGGGGCCTTTTTGAAAAATCGGCCTTCGAAATTCCGATTTGAATGTTCGTGAGAAAGCATTTTAACACGGCTACTGCAGAGAAGATGGTTTTATTGACGGTTTTTTGAAGAAAATATTTGAAATTAGACAGCCGTCCCCCTTAGAAGTTCTGGAATTCAATAAAAATATTATTTTTAAGCGGCTTTTCGATATATGCATCGCTGCTCAGCCTCCTGAGTCATCAATACAGCTCCCAGGCGATGAATGTTCCGTGCCAGCACCGCCATTGCAACATACCGCTTGAATCCGGTAATGCCATGATCCGGACAAATATCGAGACCATGCTGCTCTAATGCGTTAATGGCAGACTCGACTGCTGAATGCTGGTGGCGTAGATGTACGAACTCCGAAGCAGACTCCCGGACTTTTTCGTCGGCAGACTTGCGGCCTTTTTTCGGCAATACGAGCATCGGCAGTATCTCCCTGAGTGCAGTCTGATTGGCCGGGCTATGAAACCCTTTATCAAGGCTCATGGAGGATACCCCTCTAAAACGCGCCTGTGTTTCTTTAACCATCGGGACCGCTATCTGGTCATCGGTAGTCTGCTCCATCACCGCATGGTGCAGAATAAAACGGTACTGATCTTCGACGATACACACCCTCAAACCCAATTCCACGGGAACGCCCGCTTTCCCTTTGCTGATCCATTCGGTATGGGGCTCAAAGACCGAAAAGACCTTTTCGCTGTGAGGGATCTTTTCACCCTGTAATACCCTGCTACGGATTTGATCAATCTGGCGACGTGCGTGCCCCAGATAACCTTCAATCTGTTGTGCGGTATCGTTTAGGCCTTTTGCTTTCAATGCGTTGGCCGTATCGGATGCCCGGACCACATGCTGCTCAGCAAGCATTAGATAAGCACCATAGGCTTCCAGCATCCGCTCTTCATGCGCTGCACGCTTCTGCGGGTCTTGCGCCGTGGAGTGCTTTATTTTCTGCAGAATACGGTAGGACTTTTTGAAGCTATGCTGCAGATAACGCCATTGCCGCCACTCGGTCCAGCCTTGTGCATGGGCCGCGCGGCTACAGGTTTCTATGGTTTTCCGCACCGCATCCAGCAGCAAGTTGATATCCGTCGGATAATGCACCTGGGTTTCGACCACGAAAGAATCACAACGTCCAGCGAGTCCTTCGTCGGGTCTTTTTTTTAGCAGGACATGGCCAGCCCGCACTACTTCCTGATTGATCCGGTCCAGTATTTCTGGCGTGAACAAACTCAGGTTATCTTTTATGGTTTGCAGGTGATATGGTGTATCCGTGTTTTCTGCCCATCCACCATGTCCCAGCATCTCCCGGATGGCGAGATGGTAATTGGCTAAATCGTGGATACGGTCGTAATCCGCATTAAGACCCAGCCGCATCACTCCCAGCACCAATATCTTCCATAGATCCATTCCTGGGCGTCCTTTTTCGGCGCTGACCTTGGTTTTGCCGTCGGCTTGTACTGGTCGCATGTCCGCCAGGATGGCAAATACCCGATCCCGGAGTTCCGGTTGTGTATAAATGTGTTGCAGGCCACGCAAGAGGCGCGGAATATCATCTCGTGACTTGGGATCAATCCGAATGGCAGAAATGTCAGTTTGCCCGAAGACCATCTGTTCATTAATCACTTTTCTCATCGCGAAGATTTTCCATAAGAATGCGAAACGCGTTAAAAATCACCCATATTTTCAATGGATACCCGTCATAGAAGCCGGAAAATGGCATAAAAGAGAGAAAACAGACGCCTGGGAACCGTAACTTCAAATGCTAATATTATTATAACATGCTGTATCTATTAGGCAATAGAATTTTCGGTCAGGCACTAACTCGCTAAAAGATCGCGATAATTGGCTGAGTGCGTTTTTTCTTGCATGTACATAGACGGCAAAGTATAAGGAGGCTAACTAAATTCTATTTGGCAAGGAACGCTGATGCGGAACGATGCATTGCAGGAAAAATTTGCTCTGGCGCTGCACGATACTGCTCGGTCCTGGCGACACGCCCTGGACCGACGGCTCAAAAGTCTCGGCTTGAGTCAGGCGAGTTGGATGAGCATCGCTTTTCTGGCCCGTGCTAAAGAGCCTCTGACACAGACCGAGCTCGCCCACTGCCTCTCTGTCGAACAACCCACCGTTGTCGCGATGCTCGATCGTCTGCAGCGTGCAGGATTAGTGCGCCGTGAGATGGACTCGGCAGATCGCCGAATCCGCCGGGTGGTTCTTACGGAGCAGGGTCATGGTGTTTACGCCGAAGTGCGACGCATCGCCATTGATTTTCTTCACGAAAAACTCAAAAACCTGAATGAAGAAGCATTACGCCAGGCAACCACACTCCTTCAGCATCTGCAGCAGGTTCTGGAAGAATCACCAGGATGAGTATTGCACCAGCCGGAATTGATTCTCCGGGGCTGAACCGCCCGCTCATCACCCTCGCCATTATGCTGGCGACCATCATGCAAACGCTGGACAGC
>JAKAVW010000315.1 GCA_021827445.1 Pseudomonadota bacterium | reverse complement strand
CGGAGGCAGAAGATAAGTGGTCTTGCGGTCGGGGTCGATAAAGTGGGCCATCGTTCACTCATCATATTGAATTATAAATAATTATACCTCAATAGACTGACCCGTGAAAGTCCGACAGGCTGCTAGGGCGTCCAAACCCTGCAGGAAAGTCATTGATGCGCTGCTATTCTCAGGTAGGTCGTGCGACTCCACAAACGAGTCGTCTGATGGCGGCCCGGTGCGCTTACTCTGTCTGACGTCCTGAGCTTGCTGATGGGCAATATTCCACATGATCCAGGCTTGGTGCTCAAGTAAGGTTTGGCGGACGGCAGGGTTGCTGTTTCCTACCAGTCGGTTTTCCAGGTCGATCAGCAGCATGGTATTTTTATGTTCGCGTAGGTCTAGCGCACTATAAGCCAGCAGACGGACTTCTTCTGCCGGATCGCTGAGCGCCCTGCTCAGGAGCCGGTATTGCTCATTATGATGTGCCCCCGTAATTTGAGATACGGCACGGATACGCTCACTGTCGTTGATCGAAAAACGTAATCGTGCTGATATGCTACCCATCGCGGCACCCGAAAACTCTAACGGTAATTCACCAATATATTCAGGGATAAGCACTGTCTGGGTGGCCGGTAGTGTTATTTTGTGTTCTACAATCCTAAAATAAATGGCATAAACTATGGCAATAAGCGGCCCGAAAAGTGGAATCAAAGCACCAAGAATAACCGTGGTTATTATGACGAAATAATTCTGCCTTCCGCTATGCCGTGGAAACATAATAAAAGCAATTAACACTCCAATAAGGAGATATGTGATATAAAGTATAGAGAGAGGAAGATCGAAGTCTAAGTTCATGGAGCACGCGCTGCTGACAGAATTGTATGTAGAAGCGCAGACGGACTCTTTCCACCAACGGTGTAGTCGCAAATGGAGGTACAGTGGGTAAGCCAACCTTCGCCGAACCGATCTTTCATTTCCAGACTCACCCGTGCTATATGGCCTTCAATGCTTGCTGCGCCGGAAAAGGGTAGCAAGAAAAGTATCCGTACCGATTGCTCCGTAGTGTATTGCCATACGATATCGAGACCCCGGCACAGCGTACAGAGATATCTTGAGAGTGTCCCTGAGTGTTCATCGGGGTTGAGCGTGTAAACCAGAAGCATGCTTTTTACATGGTACTGTGTGCTTAGTTCTGTTAAGATAGTGAGCTCCACGGCGAAATCATCCGGACAGTCTGGCCATTCGCGAAGGATGGCCAGACTTTTTTCTATGGCCATATTGTGGTTGCAGAAATAACGAAAAATAACTCCTATGACGCGGATATTATCTTCGTCTAAAGAGAAAAATGATATATCCGAGACGGCAAGTATGACCTGCTGGTGGTGCTGGATATCGTCGAAAATATAAATCGCCAGGTAATGCTCTGCCTGTGTGGGACCAAAATCTACCAGCGAGCGGCTCTCTTGACGTTCAATCGCACTTATATATACAGAGTCCGCAGGCTGGAACGGCCCCATATTGCCAATCTTCGCCACTTCCAGTGGCGTGTGATGATCGCTTTTAATATAGATTCCAGCGGACTGTACACCGCAGGTCTGATTAAGCAAATATAGAAACTGATCACCGAGGTCCTTGTTAAATACCCCACCGGAAATGACGGCGTTCTGTTTAAGCTCCTGTAGCGCTGAGCGCAGAGAAATCGGCCTATAAATCAGGTTTTGTTCAAGTCGTTCTTGCGAAATTTGTGCAACATACAAGTCATCTGTCAGTCGCGTCATCCGCTCCTCAAGAATTCCAGTACGTGCTTCGCTGCGGCGTCGGCGGGAAGTCCAGATATCCGAATATTCTCCGCATATCAGGGTGAGGATGGTCAGGCCAGTAAATGCCGGAAGCCATTCTCCGGAGGGCTCCGGCATCCAGAGGAGACTGGTCATGAGAATCAGCACCGCAAGAAGTCCTGGAGTGACCCCGTAGCGCAATGCCACCAGCGTCGGCGCGAGCCATAGCCAAGGAAATGACTCATCGAGAAAAAGCGGATTCTGAGGATGCCACAGGAACGACAGGGCTAGTGCCACCACAGGGATGGCAATCGCCTCTATCCAGGCCATCCAGGATCGGCGAGTAGCCATCATCGATCGAGCGCGCGGTCAATGAGGCGACTTATAATCCGTTGCGCCAGATTGCTGGTGCCGGCCTGCGAAATCTCCCCCCCCACTCGCGCTGGCGACACCACGCCATATGATCTTGTTGCTGTGTAAATCCACAATCCAGAGTGTCATGCTTACGACTGGCTTGGCATTGATGCCCGCCCGATAATTCCATTCGTCCACGGAACCGCTGAGCGCATAATTTGCTCCGGTGCTGTGTGCGCTACGCAGAGCCTCTTCATAGCGTTTTTTCCAGTCTCCGCCCAACAGTTCCTGAGTGCGTGCGCCATTGGGCAGGCTACCAACGACGGTTTCACCATCGGCCTGGAGAATCGCGGCTGCCATGGATGCCGCACGATCGTTGGCCATGGGCGTTTCGGTGTTGTTGGCGAAGGGCAGCACACTCCAGGAGGACTGTTTATTCAGTTCAGGATGCTTGGCACTTTTGATGTCCAAATTTGCGCACCCGACCATCATTAGAACCAAAGGAATCGACAGCAGCAACTTTTTCATGCAAGGCCCTCTCTATGGCGGAGATATATCTAACAGAATTTTATGGCGTGAAATAATAGGTGTAACTTAAATTGACTTCCCGCTGATTCAATGCAAGCGCATTACCACCTTGCCCCTGGCTGTAAGACAGTTTCAACGCATCGGGTCCCCATATGGCGGTGCGCAAACCGGCACTGAACTGATACTGAAAGCCAAACAGGGTGTTATTGTATACGCTGACGGCCAGATAAGGCGTCCACTGAAAGTTTAAGGCGGGCTTCGCCGAACCCAGGGAAAAATGGAGACCATAGTCCGCGTAATTGCCCGCCAGCACGTTAGAGATATCACGGTCTGGTAACAGTAAAACCTGAGCAAGCAGGCCGGTCACATTCGCGGCGCGATGTACATCGTACACGTCGGCAAATGGCCCAATAGTATAGCCCCAAGACCCCCAGTGATGGTGCCAGTCTACGGAAACTCCGCCGAAACGGCTGGTGCCCACGGGTATGCCGTCCTGCCCTTCATATTGTGTCCAACCCGCATAAAGGCTTTCGGACCAGTCCGTATTACTGTGATCGAACTGTATTCGCGCATCATCTTTCATACCCGCAACGGTCAGAGCAGGACTTTGGGTGGCGCGCCGATGGAGCCCTAATCTGCTGCGGATGCTGAACCCATCGCCCAGAGAACGTTCCCCCGAGAAATCTCCAGTAAGGAAATGGCGCATTGCATCACGCTGGCCCATGAATGTCCGAATCTGCCATAAAGGACTTTTCAGAAAAAAGCCCGCTCCGGTCGATTGCTCATCGGCCGGGATGTCTGTCAGGAACGATGTGGCGTCAGCAGTCTGCCAACTATAGTCGCTCCGCAAGAGAAGCCCCCAATTTGGTCCAATAAATATCTTCCCATTGAAGGTAGTGGCATAACGTTGTAATCCGCTGAAAGAGAGCCAATTGGTCCCCAGGGTAACGGCACTGGCATTGTAGGACACCACCTCCAGATATTGCTGGCGCAGGTGGTGATCCCGCGGATGGTCCTGCAAGCGCTGAAAAGCCCAGTATTGTGCCCGGTCATAGTCCCCAAGCATGACATAGGCCCTGACCAGGTCATGCGATGGTAATCTGTGAGGGTGTGCCACCAGTGCAGCCAGAGCACTGAGATCATGATCATGCAGGGCGAGACTGAGACGGACCCAGTCGGGCATGGGTTGCGGATCGGTCCGAATAAGTGCCCGGGCGAGGCCCCAGTGCTCCTGGGCCATGCTCCAGGAAATGGCGGGGAGATAGTAGCCCTTCCGGGCGGCGGCCAGCATAATGCGCAACGTGCTGT
>JAKAVW010000314.1 GCA_021827445.1 Pseudomonadota bacterium | reverse complement strand
ACGGGCAAACCTATCTTACCTCCCCAACGCCCTTTCAATCTTCTTGTCCGTCTTGTACTGACTCAACGCATACACCGCCCAGATGGCCGCGGGCACCCAGCCGATCAGCGTGATCTGCAAAACCAGGCAAATAATCCCCGCAATCGGGCGGCCAATAGTGAAAAACACCAGAAATGGCAGAAAAATAGCTAAAAACAGACGCATGTGCCCCCCCTATAGGCCTTCTCTTGTCGCCTGTCCATACTACGACCGGCGCTGTCAGCGCTTCAAGCCCTTGCCGCACTTTTACCGGGCAAGCGCTGCCTTCTGCTAAACTCCGGGCCAGACACCCCAGGGATGCGCCCGTGCCCGCCCTCACCTACAGGAGCTATAGTGACCGCCGCTAAACCAGATCGGAGTCAAAGACTGCGTGTGCTGCGCCGCTGGGCGCTGGGTTTGTTGCTGGGGGCGCTGGCGCTGTTTCTGGTAGCGGCAGCACATGACTTTACCGGGTCCTGGGCCTGGGCTGGCGCCTTTGCGGAGGCGGCCATGGTGGGTGCTTTGGCGGACTGGTTTGCGGTGGTCGCGCTCTTCCGGCATCCCCTGGGCTTGCCCATTCCGCACACGGCGATCTTGCCGCGGAACAAGGCGCGTCTGGCGCGCCGTCTGGCGGAGTTTATCCGCGATCACTTTTTGGAGGCCGAGGCGATTGTGCGCCTGTTGCGACGCGCCGATCCGGCCACCTGGCTGGCGCAATGGCTGAGTGACACCGGAAACAGCGGACTGCTGGCCCGGCAGATGGCCGTTCTGCTCCAAAAGGCTCTGGCCCTCAGTGACGACCGCGAATTGCGCACCGCTCTGCGTACTGCGTTGGGGCGGCAACTGCAGGGCATCGACGGTGCGCGTTGGGTGGGGAGTATTCTGGCGTTGCTGACGGAAGATCACCGGCACCAGACACTGCTCGATGATGGCATTCAGCGCCTGCGCCGCTGGCTGGACGGTGAGGACACCCAAAGCCTGCTGGCGGATCAGATCGGGGCGATTCTCCAGCGCGCCTATCCGACCCTGTTCGCGTGGATGGGGGCGGTCATGGACCCGGCCACCCTGAGTGAGAATCTGGCCCGCAATCTGGTGAAGGCGGCGCATCAGTTGTTGCAGGAAATCGCGGATGACCCGGAACATCCCCGCCGCCTGGCCTTTGATCGCTGGATGCAGGATGCCATCCTGCGTTTGCAGACGGATGCCGCCTTCCAGGCTCGGGTGCAGCGCTGGCAGAATGGGTTGATCGCCCATCCGGCGGTGCAGGCCTATGTGGATGGCCTGCTCCGCGATCTGCGCTCCTGGCTGGAAACCGACTTGCAGCGCCCGGATTCCCGATTGCAGGGGCAGGTGCAGCGCCTGTCGCAGCAACTGGGTCTTTTCCTGGGCGAGCAACCGGCATTGCGCGACGCGCTCAATGGCTATCTGGAGGACAGCGCCCGCCGTCTGGCACCTGCCCTGCGCGATGGTCTGGCTCAACACATCGAAGCGACGATACATGCCTGGCCGGATAAGGACATGGTCCGCCTTCTGGAGGAAGGGGTGGGTACGGATTTGCAGTACATTCGCGTTAACGGGACGCTGGTGGGCGGAATGATCGGTATTGCCATTCATGCCCTGGCTCTGGCGGTACCTCTGCTGATGTAGCCTCCCTATTGGTCAGATCTGCCCGGATCGGGATACTTCCTGCTGCGGTACGAGGAATAAATCCTGATTCGTATCCATGCGCACCCCGCTTGCGGCCAAAAGCTGGCGAGCCAGGTAACTTTTTACGTCATTGTCGGTGGTGAAGTGCAGGGATATCCGCGCATGACTGGGTAGGGGGGGCATTACACCCGCCTCAGTGGGGATGTTCAGGCGGTGACACAATTGGCGGGCCACCCCATCGTTGCCGTCGACAACAGCAATGTCGCGGCCCAGAACATCGCGTATCAGGTCGTCTATCCAACAGTAATGGGTACAGCCCAGGACAACGGCCCGTGTATCCTGTTGTTGCGCTGGCCGGACCTGCACTTGCAGATAGCGGCTGGCGCGTTCGCGCCACTGTACATCCTGTGTTTCGATAATTTCGGCGAGACCGGAGCAGGCGAGGGGGCGGACCCGCTCCGTGCCGCCTTCGAGACGACCCAACAGTTCTTGCAGTTTGACGCCGCTGACGGTAACGGCGGTGGCCAGGAGTAATATTTCGCCCCGCGGGTGATCTTCGAGCGCCTTCTTGATGGCGGGTTCGATGCCGATAATGGGTACGTCGGCGCGCTCCCGCAAAGGCGCGACGGCGGCGCTGGTGGCGGTATTGCAGGCGAGCACCACCGCATCTACGCCGGCGGCGATGAACCAGGCATAGGCTGCTTCCGTCCACTGCCGCACCTGCGCAGGGCTTTTGTCGCCGTAGGGAGCGTGGGCGCTGTCGCCATAGAACAGATAATGTGCGTCAGGCAGGTAGCGCAGGCAGGCCAGCAGGGTGCGGAGGCCGCCGATGCCCGAGTCGAAGATACCGATGCGCATCAGTCGTGCAAAAACGCCTGATCCGCGAGCAGCGCGGCGCCGCGCATGCCGGCGAGGTCATCATCATTGCCGCGCTTCACCTCGACATTGCCGCGCAGGGCCGGGATCAGATCCGCATCGAGGCGCTGCAGCATGGCCGGGGCGAAGCTGTCCCAGGCGGCGCTCATACCGCCGCCAACTCTCACTACGCCGACATCGGTTACCTTGAGGATATGGGCCAGCGCCTGTCCCAGACAGTCGCCAGCCGTCTGAAAAGTGCTGACGGCTTCAGCGTGACCAGCGCTGGCCATTCGGGCGATGACGGCGGTATCTGGCGCGGTGCCCGTCAACTCCACATAGCTGGATTGTACGCCGCGCGCCGAAGCGTATTGCTCCAGGCAACCCTGATTGCCGCAGCCGCAGCGCCGCCCCCCGGGCACCACGATGATGTGGCCGATTTCCATGGCGCTGCCATGCTCGCCGCGCCAGGGACGGCTCTGATGTATCCAGCCACCACCGACCCCCGTACCGAGACCGACATAGAGCAGATTTTGCAGCTCGGGCCGGCCCTGACGTTCCTCCCGGAATTCGCCATAACCCGCCGCGTTGGCATCGTTTTCGACCAGGACGGGGAGTTGGCAGGCGGTGCGCATGGCGGTTTGCAGGTCGAATTGAATCAGTTGCGGAATGTTGGGGGATTGCAGCAATACGCCGTCATCGTTGATAAAGCCCGGGAACGCAATACCTACCCGCGCAATATCGGGATGATGTCGACGCAGGTCGGCGATGCCTTTAGTCAGGAGCGTGGCGACCAGCGTGGCGGCGCTTTCCGGGTCCGGCGCCTGGCCGCATTTTTCGCGTAAATCCACTTCACTGCGCGTGGAGTCCAGAAAATCATTGCCGCGAAAGACGCCAAAGCGCAGGTTGGTGCCGCCCACGTCAATGCCGATGGTCAGGCCCTCAGCCATGGGGAATGACCTCGGCCTGTATTTCTATGACATGCGCTTTGCCCGCCTGCACCGGCCATTCCAGCTCCAGGCGTAAAGCCTGCATGATCTTCTCGAAGCCGGCTTCCGATTGTGAGACGGTCAGGTGCGGCGCGCTCCGCCAGCGTACCGGCGGATTGAAATGCAGGACGATTTTACCGCCCATAACCGCATCCTCCAGGACGATTTCCCGGGTCGCTTCACCCTGAATGGGACTGCCAAAGCCCCCCTGTGAACTGCCATTGGCAAAGAACTGGCCCGCCGGGCCATCGCAACTCGGCATGGCCAGAAAGAGCCGGGTACGGAAACGCTGCGCTTCCACCCGCTTGCGGGCTGACTCAATCCGATAGTCCACCGTGAGGCGGTTTTCCGCCAGGGTGTAACGTTTGCTGACCGCCCATTCGTCCGCGACGCCGCCGGAAAAGTGCGGGGCATCCGGCAAACTGCTTTCGCTGTAAGTGACAGCGCTCTCGTCGAT
>JAKAVW010000313.1 GCA_021827445.1 Pseudomonadota bacterium | reverse complement strand
AGCCCGGATCAGCACCGATCTGCATTCGATGCTCAAGCGCGCCGCCGAGCTTCAGGGGCGCACCATGACCGATTTCGTGGTGGCCGCCGTTCAAGACGCCGCGCAACGCGCTATCGAACAAGCCGAAGTCATCCGTCTGACGTTGGTCGATCAGGAGCGCTTTGCGCAGGCTCTGCTGTCGCCGCCGCAACCGACACCGGCCTTGAAACGCGCTTTCGCTCGTCGCGGCAAGCTGTTGCGCGCTGAATGAGCAGCGCACCGTTTCTTGTCGCGCCGCTCGATGCCGCACATGACCGCACCATGTTTAACAGCGGTTCGGAGTCGCTTGATCGCTACTTGCGAGAGGGGGTTACTCAAGACATGCGCCGTCGCGTGACAGCCTGCTTCGTAGCGCTGGCTGATGGGCAGCGCATCGCAGGCTACTACACCTTAGCGTCGGCAAGCCTACTCCTGGCCGACCTGCCAGCCACGACGGCCAAAAAGTTGCCGCGATATCCGACCGTGCCCGTGGTACGAATGGGCCGCTTGGCCGTCGATCAGGCATTCAAGGGACAGGGGCTCGGCGGGGCGCTGCTGGCCGATGCTCTTGATCGAGCCACCCGTTCCGAGATTGCCGCCTACGCCTTGATGGTCGATGCCAAGGATGAAGCGGCGGCAGCCTTCTATCGGCATCATGGGTTCATTGCGCTACCTGACTTGCCGCTGACGCTGTTCCTTCCACTGGCAACGGCGATCGCGTCCCGGAAAAAGGTTCAGAATCATTGACCAGAGCGGCGATATTCCCGAGCCCAAGTCCATCACCGAACATCAGGCTAACCCGGAGTTCGCTCACTGGATATGGGCGCTGGTGGATGTTGACCCCGCGATCATTTCCGACAAGGCTGAGCGAGTGAATATCACTTTGCCAGCACGGGTGCTGCGGCGCGTTGATGCCGCGGCCAAAAGCCGTCATGAAAGCCGTTCTGGCTTTTTGGCACGCGCTGCCTTGGCGACACTGCGGAGCGAGCCTGTCAAGGAGTGATCGCGGGTCGTGAACGGTCCCCCCCTCTACATCCAAGGCCAGTATCTTCTGCCCGTTCCAACGAGTTCTCAAACCTCGAAACCCAGGGACTGTAGTTTCACCCTGGCGACGCTATGGCCAAGGGCCGCCGCCTTCCCCAGCCACTGGATACCAAGCGCATGGTCTTTCCCGACACCAATCCCGTTGATGTAGCACATTGAGAGCAATTCCATGGCGTCCGCATGCCCCTTTTTGGCGGCGGCTTCAAACCATTCAGCGGCGATTTTGCGTGCATTGGCCGCATAAAAGTAGGTTCCGACATTGTTCATACCATCGGCGTCACCCGCCTCCGCCTGCATGATCTCCCGGACGCAGGCGTCTGTCATATCCATTGGTATATAAGCGGCCATGCTGGACAGGTCTATTTTCCACATCAGTCCACCGGGGCCACGCTCGGCATGGACTCGCTTGCCGCTTAGCGACCCGGACTCCAGCCAGTTGTTGATCGTTCGCACGGATTTACCTGCCAGCAGTGCCGCCGTTTGGGTGCTGATGTAACTGGATGGTTTCCTGGAAACGTCCATTAGCATCTCCTTTTGTTCTGAGTTTCTATGAACTTACGTGGAAACCAGTCTAGCATCTTCACGCACACACATGAAAATTATGCTGTTTCTTCTGTATTTCCACGTCATCATGTAGAAGGCGTTTAGGCAACCGCGGCAGTTTCCACATATTAACGTGGCAATTCGGCGAAATTCTTTGGAGCATGTATATTTTTGACTCCATATATTTCTATTATCTCTGGCCTATGTTGCGCCGGATAAATATAAATATGCAGCAATAACAGTATATTAAAAAATAAATGACCGCGTTCGCCATCTATTAGGCACGAATTATGCTTTATAAAGCACTACCCATGTATGTTATTTGGGTAACTAAATATTCACTCCACCTAGGAGATTTACTCATGAGCAAATTCGTAGAAAAGGCGCAGGCCAGCGCCGAAGCCGGTTTCACCCTGATCGAACTGATGATCGTCATCGCCATCATCGGCATTCTGGCGGCCATCGCCATTCCGCAGTATGAGCAGTATATCGAAACATCCAAGGCCACCACCGTGACCCAGGATTTCCATCAACTGGTAACCCAGGCCACTGCCGCCGAAGCCGCTGCCGCCGCAGGGCAAACCACCAGCATCACCCTGCCCGTGAATTCAACAACGGGTACCGCCGTAGGTATCGAAGGTTGCGTTGATTTCTCTACAGCTACACCTACCCCCAAGAATAACATCGTCACGGTTACTCCAATCACTCCCTATGTGAACTTTACAGCAGATTACACAAGCTGCAGCACGGGCTTGAAACAGAAAATCTCTGGCGCCCTGACCGGTGCAAATATAAGTGCGGGCACAACGGGGGCCACTTCCGTTACGGTCTCGGTCGACCAAAATGGTACGGTGGTTTTCAGCTAAGCTAAGCACTAATTACCAGCGTGGCGTCAGCCACGCTGCATAACAGAGGGCACCAGGTAGTGATGCCCTCTGTTATACAAAGCCAAAAAACTGAAAAACCCCATTACGAGAGTCTGCCCCATACCCTTCACCCGCTATCGCGTTGGCACGAACAGATGGTAACGCAGAGAGATGAGCACCGATGAAAAATTTATCACCTGCATCCGGCTTCACCCTCGTTGATCTGGTGATCCTTAATAGTGTTATGCAAATGACAAACGGTACAGCGTCATGAGTAGTTCAATGGAACGCGGACATGTTTGAGCCCACCATTCTTGCCGCCCTCGTCAGCACGGGGCTTCTCCTGAAATATTGGCGTCAAGTCAAAGACCAGCAAATCGTTCTCGGTTTCCTGCTCTTTGCCGTGACCACGGGCATGTTTACGCAGTATTGGGGCATCACCGGCTTACATCTGTTTACCGGGGGCGTCGTGATCTGGCCGGTTCTAGTCTTGCTCCTGGGGGACCGTTTCCCCTGGCCGTTGGCCTATCCGCTGACTTTTATCGGCACCCTGATCCCGGATCTTTACGGCGCGGGCATGGCCGCTGACTGGTCTAACGGCTGGTTCTTCGGCGCAGGCGGCGCGGGGTTCCGTGACGGGATTTTTCTCGTGCCCCTGGAAACCCTGATAGCGGCTGCCGTGCTGAACCAATTCGGAATATTCATGCGTAAACGTGGATATTTCAGTAGAAGGGTGCGCGTCGATGAGGACGTTTACCCCGTGGATAGAGATCGACGTGCCCGATAGAAAATCTTAGACACCTTACAGGTCATGACCGCCACCACAGGAGAAGCATCATGAACGAAAGCGACCGTCAAACCCGTATTGCCCAACTCCAGAACCATCGCCATGCCCTGCTGCAGCAACGCGACCGGCGGGGCGCCCCCATCGCGACCATCGACATGGAGCTCAATGTGGTGCGCAGCGAGTTGCAGGCGCTGTATGCAGTAGGACGGATACAGCCACGGTATCATGCGGTGCCGCTGCACTGCAGTTCGGCTGGGCATTGACTTTGATAGGCTGTACGCCTTGACACCGCCCACCGTACCCCCTACGCTACGTGCAAGTTCACCACCTGAACAAGACTATGCTCGACGACGCCACGCGCTATCATTTACTCAAGCTCCTCACGGAGCACCCCGAGAGCACCCAGCGCGAGCTGGCCGCCGCCATGGGCATCAGCCTGGGCAAAGCCAATTACTGTATCAACGCCCTCATTGAAAAGGGCATGGTCAAAACCGACAACTTCCGCCGCAACCCCCACAAGGGCGTCTACGCCTACCTGCTGACGCCCGAAGGCGTCCAGGAAAAAGCCCGCGTCACCATCCGCTTCCTGCACCGAAAAATGGCCGAATACGACACCCTCCAGGCGGAAATCGCGGCCCTGCGCCGGGAAGTGGACGGCCTCAGCCCCGAGCAAATCACCCAGATCGGTCCGAGCGCTGCAAGAGGCCTCTGTCGTGAGGCCCGCCCATGAACGACTCTATCCTCGTT
>JAKAVW010000312.1 GCA_021827445.1 Pseudomonadota bacterium | reverse complement strand
GGCGTGGTGGCCTTGGGGGCAGAGGGATGATGCTGCGGCGGCTTCCGTCCGGTTTCATACAGCGCCTGCAACTCGCTGCGCACCACGTTGAGCTCCATGTCAATGGAAGCGATGGGTGCGTCCCGCCTGTCGCGTTGTTGAAGCAAGGCATGGCGATGGTTCTGGAGTTGACTAATGCGGGCTTGGCGGTCACTTTCGTTCATGCTGCTGCTCCTGTGGTTTTTTATCGGGCACGTCTGTCTCTATCCTTGGGGTAAGCATCCTTTTCGAGATTCATCCTTCTACTGAAATACCCGCGTTTGCGCATGAATATTCCGAACTTATTCAGCATGGCCGCCGCCATCAGGGTTTCCAGGGGCACGAGAAAAAGCCCGTCACGGAATCCCGCACCCCCTACGTCGAAGAACCAGCCATTTTGCCAGTCTGCCGCGGTGCCCGCGTCGTAAAGGTCCGGGATCAGGGTGCCGATAAAAGTCAGTGGGTAGGCCAAGGGCCAGGGGAAACGGTCCCCCAGGAGCAGGACCAGAACCGGCCAGATCACGAAGCCGCCCGTAAATAGGTGCAGCCCTGTAATGCCCCAATACTGCGTAAACATGCCCGTGGTCACGGCAAAGAGCAGGAAACCAAGAATGATTTGCTGGTCTTTGACTTGACGCCAATATTTCAGGAGAAGCCCTGCGCTGATAAGGGCGGGGAGGATGGCGCCTTCAATGGTCATGATGTTGAACAGGTAAATCGATATGGGTAGCGCCAGAAATCGGAGCCATTTCAGATGTAGCCAGGTGAGAATATCTGGGCGGGCAATGGTGGTTATCATTGTATCCCCTTGTTGGTTTTGCATAATCGAGGGCATCGGAACTAGATGCCCTCTGTTATGTGCGCTCCCGGCATTCCGGGAGCATCATGGCGGGGCTAATCACCCATTGGTTATTGCGCCGGTTGCGGCGATTGATACCTTACAGTTGGCTGCCGCAGTAAACACAGTGCCTGCTGTCCCACAAGCACCAGGGAAAGCTTGGTTAATAGCTTGCATTGCTGCCAACGCAGCACTCAAGCCCTTACCGGCACTAGCCCCACTTAACTCGGCGGTGATCACCTCGGGTGTGGTTGTTGTTATATTAGTGGTATTTACAGTTGGCACGCTTACGTTAACAGAACCTGTCGTAGTTTTGGTACTACTGTAGGCCCAGAGAGCTCCTTCACCCGGAAATGGATCAACCGCTGTGGGGCTAAGCACAGGAACAGGGCTACCTGCTGCTATGGCGGTGCCACCTGCTGTTTCAAGCAGGGTAGATTGACCGGCTTGCATTGCGGCAACAGCAGAGGTTGCTGCGGTGACTGCCGCGTGGAAGTTAGTTGCTATGTCAGTACCCTGCGTCGTAGCGATATACTTCTCATACTGCGGAATGGCGATAGCCGCCAAAATACCGATAATCGCAATAACGATCATCAGTTCGATAAGGGTGAAACCGGCTTCGGCGCTGGCCTGCGCCTTTTCTACAAATTTGCTCATGAGTAAATCTCCTTGGTGGAGTAAATAGCTACCCAGGCAACGTGCATGGGCTGCCATTCTTGGTGCATAATTCATGCCGGTATGAACAGATTTGATGTGTTACAGTTCATAACCTCTTTGAACTAATCGGTAATTATATTTCTCATGCACACCACATGGCATTATTGGTGGATGAATCTGGAGTCGAAAACATACATCTCCCAAAGAAACTCGCGGAATTTCTACGTTTGAACGTAGAAATCGCCTCCGTTGCTTGAAGTCTCTTCCACGCGATTGTGTGGAAGTGCGGTAAAGCATCAAGATTTTCATCTGTGTGCGTGGAAATGCTAGACTTATTTCCATAGAAGCCCGTGGAAACTCAGAAAAAAAGGAGATGCTAATGGGTCTGTCTAAGAATTCATCCACATACATCAGCACCCAAACCGCGGCTCTATTGGCGGGTAAATCCGTGCGAACGATCAATAACTGGCTGGAGTCCGGGTCGATAAGCGGCAAGCGGGTCCATGCCGAGCGTGGCCCCGGTGGACTGATGTGGGAAATAGACCTGGCCAGCATGGCCGCTTACATACCCATGGATATGGCGGACGCCTGCGTTCAGGAGATCGCGCGGGCGGAGGCGGGGGATGCCGACGGTATGAACAATGTCGGCACCTATTTTTATGCGGCTAATGCCTGCAAAATCGCCGCTGTTTGGTTTGAGGCCGCGGCGAAAAAGGGGCATGCGGACGCCATGGAGTGGCTCTCAATCTGCCACCTCAACGGGATTGGCGTCGAGAAAAACCATGCGCTCGGTATCCAGTGGCTCGGAAAGGCGGCGGCCCTTGGCCATAGCGTCGCCAAGGCGAAACTGCGGGCCTTGGGGTTTGAGTTATGAGGTTTCGACGTAGACTGCGCCGTCTTCCACGCTCACCGGGAAGGTTTTGAGCGCCTTTCTGGGACATATAAAATTAAGCAACTGAATACCTGGGGGGAAGCTGGCCCAGTCCACGACCTCGCCGGTGCGGATATCAAAACGCGCGTGGTGCCGATGGCATTGGATGAGTTGATCATCAATGATTTTGCCGTCCGTTAATGACGCCTTCAGGTGAGTGCATCTGGCCTGTGTGGCATAATAACCGTCGTTCAGTGCATAGACGGCAAGATCCATACCCGCAACCTTGCAGGCCTTGACCTGGCCTCTGGGGAAATCGTCTTGCGCCCCAATTTTACTTTTAGCCATGATGAACATGCTCCTGTGTCTGAAAACCGTTGTAAATTTACTGGCTTGTGCGTTTCGATTCAACAGCCCGCCAGTAATGCTCCTCCGGCTGTAACCGCTGAAGCTGCTCACGCAGCACCGCACCACCGACCGAATTGATCCGTCCCTGGTCTCGACGAATGAGATCTATCAGCGGTATGGATGAAAAATATTGGATGATCATTTCCGGATCGTTGCCTGTCGTCCGCAGAGATCGTATCCATTCCGCATAGGGAGCCAGTCGCTCTGGATCAAGATGCGTGTCTGCGATAATCAATGCGTCCGCTTCCGTTATCGCCTGGCGAATGGCTTCTTCCCAGAGCGATTGCACACGATCTTCCTGCGCTTTGTCCCAGGTCTTCCAGGAAAACGGCTGTCCAGATGCCTCATAATACAAGGCTGCCCGGATGGCGTCCCGTTCGATGACGTGAATATTTAGGCTGGAGTATTGGCTTTGCATGGCGCGCGCCCAGGTGCTTTTGCCACTGGCGGACGTGCCGACGGTGAAGATGATCAATGGTGAAGGTTTCTCTTCCAATAGCATGTTTACCTGGCGTGCATCGTTTGTGAATATGGCGGCACGGTCCGCCTGATCGCAACTTAGAATATGGTACTGCTTTTGCGGGCAGCCATAAGGCAAGGATGGTGCCGCTTGCCCCATGTCGGCGGCGGATATGAATTGACAGAATCCAGCGTTTGAAAGTCGTGATACACCGGGCCGAGAAAATCGGCTATTTAAGATGCCGGTGCGGATGATAGCCGATGACCGGCAAGGACGCCATGCCTATGAGCGACCTCAAAGCAGTGGGCTATCAGAACCATAGGCTGGCAATTGGATTATTTTAGATTTATTTTGTTGCTTTTGCTGAGCTGGGAATAAGGTTAACCCATCATTTTCCCTTTGTTGGCATCGAGAAACGCGGCGGTGACTTTCGATTCGCCCGCTTCCTTGGCGGCCTTCTCGATTTTGGCCTTGGCCATGTTGCGCACGAAAGAGGGCATCTTCTCCAGGCGTTGCAGTGCGTCTTCGTCCCAGGGCAGTGTCTGTTCGCTCATTTGTTGACTCCTTAACATCGGGTGGGGGATTTCGGCGCTGTAGCTAGAAAGAAAATTTTATGGGCTTGGTAACAGGGTGTCAAGCCGATGTGGCTTAATCTATTGAATTGATCTACTATTTCACTATAACCGTATGCCAGCAGGAGGTATGGCTATGGTAACGGCACGACAGATTGAGCAACGGATAACCAAAGACAATGCCGAATTGGG
>JAKAVW010000311.1 GCA_021827445.1 Pseudomonadota bacterium | reverse complement strand
GCCTTATCTGGGTACGGATTTGTTCACCGCCAGTGCAGTGCGTGAGCTGCACGTGGAAAACGGCCGCGTGAGCGTACTGGTGGAGCTGGGCTTCCCCAGCGGTGGCTACGCGGATGAATTGTCCGGAGCGCTGCGTGGCCTGATAAGCCAAGTGCCCGGCGTGCGTGAGGCCGAGGTGCGGGTCGGCACGCAGATTCTGTCCCACGCGGTGCAACGCAATCTCAAGCCGCTGCCGGGCGTGAAGAACATCATCGCCGTGGCCAGCGGCAAGGGCGGCGTGGGCAAATCCACGGTGGCGGTGAATCTGGCGCTGGCGCTGGCGGCCGACGGCGTGCGCGTCGGCATGCTGGACGCGGACATCTACGGCCCCAGCCAGCCCCGGATGCTGGGGTTGAAGGGCCGGCCGTCCACCAAGGACGGCAAGCGCATCATTCCCATGGTGGGCCACGGCATTCAGTGCATGTCGGTGGGTTTCCTGGTGGACGAGGAAACCCCCATGGTGTGGCGCGGTCCCATGGTGACCCAGGCGCTCATGCAGTTGATCGGCGATACCGATTGGGATGATCTGGATTATCTGGTGGTGGACATGCCGCCGGGTACCGGCGACATCCAGTTGACCCTGGCGCAGCGGGTGCCGGTCTCCGGCGCCGTCATCGTTACCACGCCCCAGGAGATTGCGCTGTTGGACGCCCGCAAGGGACTCAGGATGTTCCAGAAAGTGGAAGTCGGCATTCTCGGCATCGTGGAAAACATGAGCACCCATGTGTGCTCACAATGCGGCCACGAGGAGCATATCTTCGGCGAAGGCGGCGGTGAACGCCTGGCGGCGCAGTACAACGTGCCGTTCCTCGGCAGTCTGCCGCTGGAGTTGCGCATCCGCGAACAGACCGACAGCGGCAACCCGAGCGTGGCCGCGGATCCCAAGAGTCCGATCGCGCAGCGTTACCGTGACATCGCGCGCCGTGCCGCGGCGCAACTGGCGCTGGCGGGCAAGGATTATGCCGGGGCATTTCCGAAGATCGTGATAGAAGAATAAGGTGCTGAGAGCTGCGTACTGCGTGCCGCGTAAAAGACCATGCTTATTCCAGACGCAGCACCCAGCACTCAGCACGCAGAACCTTCAAATGGGAAGAACTATTACAGAGGTGTTGAAGTGAGCATCAAATCCGACAAATGGATCCGGCGCATGGCCGAAAAACACAAGATGATCGAGCCATTCGAGCCCGGCCAAGTGCGCGCCAACGACGGCGGCAGGATCGTATCCTTCGGCACCTCCAGCTACGGCTACGACGTGCGCTGCGCCGACGAATTCAAGATTTTCACCAACATCAACAGCACCATCGTGGACCCCAAGAATTTCGACGCGCGCAGCTTCGTGGATTTCAAAGGACCCTGCTGCGTGATCCCGCCCAACTCCTTCGCCCTGGCGCGCACCGTGGAATACTTCCGCATCCCGCGCGACGTGCTCGTGGTGTGTCTCGGCAAATCCACCTATGCGCGCTGCGGCATCATCGTCAACGTCACGCCGCTGGAGCCGGAATGGGAAGGCCACGTAACGCTGGAATTCTCCAACACCACGCCGCTTCCGGCCAAGATTTACGCCAATGAAGGCATCGCCCAGATGCTGTTCTTCGAGTCCGACGAAGTCTGCGAAACCAGCTACAAGGACCGTGGCGGGAAATATCAGGGGCAGAAGGGCGTGACGTTGCCGAAGACCTGAGCCGACTATTTACATTTTTCAGTTACACTACTGTCGACAATTACCTTATTGGCTGTGTGGGCTTAGACCCGTCTTAGGATTCAGCAACGAATTTTCATTTTGAGGATGACGAGTGAATATGGACCTAAGACAATTGATTTCTAGTCGAGTCATAGACGCTGGGGGGGGTCTTTCTGTAAAAAGCGCGCTAAACCCGGCGTTATGGTTGTGCGCAATAGTGGCGATCGATGAGCCAGGGAAGGCGCGAAGCGCCGAGGCGAAGAGCCTGCGGTAGCCCCAGCGGCCGTAGCACAGCGTCCGCGTGGTGCGAAGGCCGCGCCGGGGCGTAAAGCCAGGGTGGAGGAAACCGTGCGAAGTAACGGTTTCCGAACGCCGGGCGTGCCGCAGCAAAGGAATGGGCCGTCGCTGGAGCGAGTGGCCGGGACGCCGGGACCGTACCGGCCATCACGAGCGACGCGACGCTATCGGCCCGGCTCGGTCTGCTGCATCTGCACCGGCAGGTAATAGAGTTTCGGAGCAAGCCAGAAGGTGGTGGTGCGGTTTTTCTTTTCATCGTGGCGCGCCGAAAGCCGGTGTACTCTGCTAGCCGTTTGCCACATGCTTGAGCGGGCGGATATCGCGGCGGATGTGTTTCCAGTCAGGTTGCGTTTCCAGATCATAGCTTGCCTGCAATCCCAGCCAGAAATCCGCGGAGGTGCCGAAGAAAGTTGCCAACCGCGCCGCGGTGTCCGGCGTGATGGGGCGCGTCTTGTTCACGATTTCGGTAATTCGGGAAGCCGGCACGTGCAGGTGCAGGGACAATGCATGCGGCGTCATGCCAAGCGGCTCCAGAAAATCCTCTTTCAAAATGGCGCCCGGCCGCACGGCTGGCAGACGCTTGCCCGTTGCCACATCGCTGAAACCCGCTGTGTCCAAATCTTTGCGCAGAATAGTCATCACGTACCTCTTAGTGGTAGTCCACCAGCTCGACATTCGTGGCCTGTCCGGCATGCCATGAGAAGCATATCCGCCATTGGCGGTTCACACGCATGCTCCACTGGCCGCGGCGATCACCCTTGAGCTTTTCCAATCTTCCGGACGGCAGGGCATGCAGGTCGCTCAGGGTTTTGGCGTGGTCAAGCGTCATGAGCCTGTGCCGAGCCTGCACTTGCAGTTCCACCGACCAGCGCCTGACCTGAATACCCTGGAATATGGCGGCGGTGGCCTTATCCGCGAAGCTCTTGATCATTTACAGTTATAATAAAACGTATTGCGTTGACCGTCAAACGGTCAATCCAACACGGTCAATTGTGCCGAGGGCGTGGCGCAGATGCTGTTCCTAGAATCGGGTGAAGTCTGCGAAACCAGCTACAAGGATCGCGGCGGGAAATATCAGGGGCAGAAGGGCGTGACGTTGCCGAAGACCTGAGTTGTGCAGAAAAGCTTTCAGAAAAGATGCATATAATAAGATTTCGATTTATTAACTGAGGGGTTACTCTATGAAACTCCAATACAAAAATGCAGCAGCGGTGCTCATTATTTTTGCTCCATTGGTACTTGCGAGTTGTATGAGCGTGGATATGTTCAGTCAACGCAACCCGCAGTGGCACGGTCAGCCGTTAAAAGAATAATGGTAATCGGTAATTTTGAAAATCTGGTATATCGGCACTATGCGGAACAGCAAATGTGCGAATACATAGGCGACTATTCTGATACCGAATGCCTGCAATCGCTGGATTATCTATTTGCAGGTCAAAATGAAAGGCCACAACTGGCGGACGTGCTTAATCGAGAAAAGGTGGATGGAGTAATCTATATTTCTACTCAGGCGCATGGGACTTCAATAGTCAATCGGCCTATGATTTTTAATACTGTGCGCTGGCCTTCAGGATTCAGCACCATGATCGGATATGGAGGCCCAGTCGCCGTGTAATGGGCGAACTACTCTGTAAAGCTCTACGTCATAGATGGGACAGTAGTGTGGAACGCGAATGCCGACGCCAGCGGTAACCCTGACGATACGATTGAACACAGCAGCTACCCTATAGCAAAGGAACTAGTGAAAGCCGGTATAATTGCTCCGGGTGGAGGCCGTCACTATAAACCATGAAGCGTGTAGGTTGGGGTGAGTTTCCGAACCCCAACAATCAAGACTGTTGGGCATCGCTGCGCTCAGCCCAACCTACTTTGACGCTGTATCGAATTTGATTTCTGTCAGCACCAAGCTGATGGTGGCCTTGCCGGGCTCGGTCTGGCGCATCCGTACCGGCAGATAGTCCAGCTTCGGCGCCAGCCAGAAAGCGGTGACGCGCGCCTTGT
>JAKAVW010000310.1 GCA_021827445.1 Pseudomonadota bacterium | reverse complement strand
TCCGATCTAACGTCTCCGGCCGCAAATCCGACGTGCTGGATTGTCAGTGGTTACAGCAGCTCATGAGTTATGGCCTGCTCCGTGGGGCATTTCATCCAGACAATGCGATTTGCGTGTTACGCGCACAAGGCCGTGGCCAAGCTGGAAAAGGATCGGGCGGAATTGCTGGCCTTCTATGATTATCCGGCCGAACCTTGGCGGTATATCCGAACCACCAATGCCATTGAGTCCACCTTTGCCACCGTGCGTCACCCCCGGACATCGCGCACTAAAAACTGTGTGTGTCGCGCAAGCTTCATTGGATTGGGCTTCAAGATGCTGCAGCAGGCAGAGAAACGCTGGATCGGGATTTATGCCCCTGAGAAAGTCCAAGACCTTTTTGCGGGAATGAAATTCATCGATGGATTACCGGCTAATGAAACCCTGCCGGGGGACCAACAGGACGCAGCCCAAGCTATGTCAGAAAATTCTCATACACCAGAATTGACGATAGCTCCCGCCAGCGTCTCCTCTGGGGAGAACAGGTATGTGCTTATCCATCTCCAGCACGAGCGCAAAACAAGGCGGCGGGCGTCATTGGACCTGGTGTATCCAAGATGCCCACTATGCCGATCTCGAAACCGCCATGCGTCGGTATACCAGCGCGCATGGCGGGAGAGACAGACAGGAGCGCCGGGATGATCCGGAACGGCTCGTCGCGGCCATCCGCCGCATGCCCGGCTTCCATGGCATCCGGCGGCAGCAATGGGCGCTCTTCACGCTCGGTAAAAACTGCTGGGATCGTACGCACAAAACCCCTTGTGACGGCTGGCCGACGAAGCTCCCTTATGTCGACAAGCGTCAGCCGGTGTACCACCGGCCTGAGACTTTGCGTCTCGATGTCTTGGTGCAACTCCAGGCACGGCGCGGCAATCTGGTGCATCCTATTCAAGATCCTGGCGGCTTAGGGCTGTGTCCTTCGGAGTTGTTGCCTCAGTATCCTCACAATACGTTGTAGTGCAGGATAGTCTCCATAGAGCGATGAGAAAGCATCCAGCACCGGATCGATGGCAGCCTCCAGAGATTCTCTCATCACCCGAAGCTGGACACGCAGAAATCTTGGCTGTATACCGCACGCGCTGGCGAGCATATCCCAGTTGTCCGGTGTAATGCGGACAGGATCCCGGTTCCCACCGATGTCAAAGGCCAATCGTGTATCTATGCGTGGGAGGGCTCGAGTACAAATGAGATCGTAGAACGGCGCCAGGCGGGTTTCCGTTCTCCCCAAATGCAGGAGAGAAAGATTCTTGGCGTGACCATCCGAGTTCCCCGCCAGCACATTGAATATCTGCCAGCGGATCAGGTTGAGCGCATCAGTGGCGGGCTCGCCAGATACGCTTTGCACCAAACGGAAACATTGGGCAAAGGAGGACCCGCCATGCTCCTGGTATTTTTGCTCGTGGCCATAGTCCAGCGCCTGGCAGAAATCCTCCTGGTGCCATCGTATGACCGTGCCAGAGTTGGAAAGTTGGCGATCATAGCGGGTCACTTGGGCGAATCGGTTTCGTCCCGAACCGCACAAGGTAATATCGACGACCGGCAGGCCGACAGCCTTGGCCAACTCTGTGGTGAAGGTCTCGTAGGCAGGCAGGTTTCGGTAGTCGGCGAGTTCGAACTTGAGGATGTGACTAGAGGGGGCTTCTCCCTGTGGCAAATAGTACCGGTGCTCGCGCAAGAGCACGGGACATTTGTTCTGGGCCCCGGCCAGCGATAGGCGTGGGCGGTGGTCTGGAGACTCCAGGGCATATATCTGCCCTCGCCGCGCTATCAACTGGGAGAGATCCTCCTCTGACAAAAGAGTGTATTGGTAGTTTTCCGAGGGCAACTGGTCAATGGGCAAAATCGACAGGGCGCCAGCGCACTCACCCCCGATGGCCTGTAAAAGGGCAAAATCCGAGTTCGGCAACTTGAGATCTCTGGCGATTTGCTCCCGCACCCCTCCCTCGGGGAGGAGATTGGCAAACCAGCGGTGCGCCGTACCGGTTTCCGGCGGAAACTCCTGGGCTTCCAAAGGCATGGACCGGGAGATGGCAAAACCGTCCGATTCCAGCCAGTCATGAGCGTACCGAAATCCTATGGCACCGGTGGCATTGCGCCAAAGCTCACCGACGATGCGATGCTCATACCAAACCGCCAGGCGGTCCGACGGGATCACGAGTGTCTATCCTCGGTTTGCTGGGCGAGCCCAAGAAGCTGTACCTGTCCTCTCGGCATGATCACCATTTCCAGGCCCATGCTGCGCATGACCTGAAGCACCTTGCCGATCTCAGCTGTGTCTTTGCCCCGCTCAAACTCGGACAGGAAGCGGATACCCACATTGCTCAGACCGGCGAGGGTTTCGAGGGTGAGATTCCGTTGCTTGCGATGCAAGCGGACCATACGGCCAAGATCTGCCGTGCTCCGCGCGACACCATATGAGACTATTCCCGTGGCCACGCATCCCCCACAAATGTACAGTGCAGGATAATTAACAGAATTTCCGACCAATGGCAAGTGCCACTATACCGTTCGGGACAATAATATGGGTGTTTGGGCTGGCGAGACATAAACGATACCGATCGGGAAATTGGCCCACCCCGGTCGGCCTTAGCAACGGGCTGCGACCGCGTCTTCTGCAGCTTGGGTTGAGATCGGGTCAGTTGCTGGCCTTCAAGGCCGCTGATCCAGAAAGTAACGGATTCCTTTGCCGCCAAGCCCCGATCTGGCCGCCCACTACGCCCAGGCCAGAGACAGCGGGGACAAGGCCCAGGACGCCATGTTTTACGCGAACCGCAAGGGTGGAAAGAGCATCCCACATTGACGGAGAAAGCCGCGAAAGTCCATGAGACGGCCAGCAACATGCCCGACATGGAAGGTGGCGTGATCGTGATGCTCACGAAACACAAAAAGTTGACCCATCGTGACCACCTGAGCATAAAATGACGGTGACCAGAATGTACGCTTTTCGGGGGTGCCCACGATCAGCGGAATCACTGCCCAAGATCGCCGGAATGCGCAATTGATTGCGGCAATAGCGGAACAGCAGCCAGTCCAAGAGTAAAAAGACCTGCCATTTTCCCCTTTGCAAAGGAGGTCATGTCGGTGCAAAAAGTCCGCCGACGCCATTGACCCCCATTTTTATGTTACTACAATAAGACTGAAGACAAAACGCATACGCTGGGAAGAGCAGAAACGCCAATCCAATCTAGAGAAGCATGGGCTGGATTTTCGCGATGCGGATTGGGTGCTGGAGTCCCGCTATCGTCTCGACGTGCCGGTGGTACGGAACGACGAAATGCGGCTTCAGTCCTTTGCCTATGTGTTTGAGGTGTTCACTGTGCTTTCGCTGGCGCATGCCGAGCGCGACAGGGAAGTCCGAATCATCAGTTTTAGAAAGGCCAGCGCGGAAGAACGGGAGATGTACTATGAGTGGCTTGAAAACGACTTCACAGACTGATTTGGCACGGCTCCGGGCCACCGGGGACTTCGCTTGGGATGGAACCGACGAAGACGACCGCCCGCTTTCGCTGGAAGAAATGCAGGCTGGCATCGATGCCAATCGCAAGAAGCGGGGGCGACCCGTGGGAGCTCTCAAGGAATCCACGACGATCCGTTTCGATCGCGACGTGTTGGAAATGTTTCGCGCCTCCGGCCCAGGCTGGCAGACCCGCATGAATGCCGCCTTGCGCGACTGGCTCAAAAGCCATTCTCCGACGCGGAGCTCCTGATCATGTCATCGGCTGAATATAACTTGATCATGCCACGTTCCACGGTGGTTTTGTGACCGTGTTTTCCCCCATGACCGATGCAGACCTCAGGATAACGCCCGAGGACAAGGAGGCCCGGCTCATTGAGCTAGGCGCAGAACACCTGGCGAGGTCCCTTGTGCTCATGGCTGCGGAGAACCCTTCGGTCAGCGAGTGGGTGGAATGCCTGATTGCCACCCCCACCGAGGCGTTGCAAAAATACCGGAGTAAGCTCAAACAGATGAAGGGCTTTGA
>JAKAVW010000309.1 GCA_021827445.1 Pseudomonadota bacterium | reverse complement strand
CCTCGTGATCGACCGCTTTCACGTGGTGAAGGCCTTGAACGAAGCACTCGATGCCGTCCGGAAAGACGAGTGGCGGGGACTGGATAAACGGGGGCGTCAGGCCATCAAGGGGCTGCGGTGGATGCTGGGGATGCATGCACGCCATCGTTCCAAGAAACAGTCGCGCTTCTTAAACGCGCTGCGCACCTCCAACCGGCGCATCCATCGCGCCTGGGTTCTGAAAGATGAGTTTGACCATGTCTGGCACTTCAAATATGTCGGTGCGGCCAAGTCGTTCCTGAAGCGCTGGATGACGGCCGCCCTCAGAAGTCGGTTGCCCTCGCTGAAGACCTTTGTGGTCACCTTGCGTAATCACTTTGACAACATCATCACGTTCGTTGAACACCCGCTCACCAACGCCGTGGGCGAAGGCATCAACCGCCTGCTCAAGATCGTGAAGAACCGGGCCTCGGGATTCCGGGGTTTGGAGCCCTTTGCTGACCTGATCTTCCTGACCATCGGAGACCTCGATATCCCTGCGCACATTCCTTCCGATTTGCGTACGCTGTGAGGGCTGAGGAAAACACTATGAAGCTCGGGAATCTGAGGGTTTTAGTGGTGGGGAGATCCGGATATAGCCGTTTTGTGTAGACAATTTCGGTCAGCCTGTGTGCATCAATGTCATGACGGACAAGGTTGGCAAATCAACGCTAAAAAAGTTCCACAAAGGCGCTGATCAGCTTCTGAACATTGGAAATCGGAAGATCACCAAGGTTTCAGGATTCGACCCGGACACCGGTGCGGTCGTAAAGGGAACCATTACTTCCGAAATAATAGAGGGCGCAGAATTACTTGGTGACTTTTCTGGTGTTCAATACGGTATCGAGGAATCGCGGTCTGTTCTTACGCTGGCTGCAGATGTATTGGCTAATAGCGTTCACCATTTTTTGAGATTACGTCAGGAATCAACTCCTGGGTGTCCATTAAATACGGCGGGATCCATATCAGGACATCCGCTTTGTTCTATTCTGTACGGTACATCAGTTGACGGAGTGGAGGCGTCTCAGGTTGCAGATACAATATTTCGCCATCCGAATCGATCGAACGTCTAGGTCGGCAGCTTGAATGTCCAACAACGTGATCAAGCTCACATGGCGGTGTTGGATCAAGGGCACCCAGCCATCATATGATGGCTATTGCCATAGAAAGTTGGCCGCGTGACCCGGTACATGTCAAGGTAGTTGTCGCCTGAATTATGCGTTTGTGCGTTTTTCGTTTGACGGATCGAGAGCGGCGTTGACCAGCCTCTCCCGCATCCCTTCGTGTATATCAGTAGACGGCTGTTCGTTTCAACAATCAAAGGCTGCCCCAGCTGTTCAGCGTGCCTATCTTGGGAGTTGAGACCACAGATTGATCTGGGATTGCCCACGGCGATGTTCCCGCACTAAAACGACCGTGCGTTCAGTGGAGATATCCTTTCCTATCTCACGTTGTCGCTGACGTAAAGCCACCATCAAAACATCGCCCTTCGCGAATAATTCGCCGGCCTCCACTCGATTCAGGAATTCCTGATCCTCAATGGCTGCGTGAAAGCTGACGGCGCCATCTGAAAAACGCCATTTGTTCCCATCCTTAAATACGGGTGCTTCAATAATAAGGGCTTGCTCGACAGTCTGATCAAACAAGTCACGTTCAGGACTAACTGGGACAAAATAACCAGATTCTCTTTGGGATATAGTGGCTAGCTCAACAGTTTTACCGTCGGCTTCCCCGCTCAGTTGAACGGAGTCCACGCCCGGCTTCAAAGCGTGCTGCACGAATTGCTCGACAGCAGTAGCCGCTGTCGCATTAAATACTGTGCTGGCTGCGGCCTCCCGAACGATAATTACTAGGCCATTATTGTTTTCTATGTGGACGCCATCCGATTGTGTTTTAACCGATTTTGGTTTCTCCCCCTGAAGATGACGCCACGTCTCAACCGTTTGACCAATAACAGCCAGAAGATCGGATGCGCTTGGGACAGATAAGAGCGACGAGACGTTCCCGACCAGCACGACAAGCTCGGTAATGAAGGACCCGCGCGATACGCCCGCAACCTTGGCAGTAGCATGTGCTTCGTTACCGTATGTTGCCTTTGCCGCCTGCACCACGAAGTTAGAAAAAGCTACCATATTGGCGGCAAATGTATAGACATCCATTTCGCCAGCGTCCACGCCAGGACCTACGTATCGCAGCTGCATTCGGCTATCCATGGCGAGAGTTTAGTCCAGGTGGTAGCTGTTGTCGCGGACCTATGTTGTGGTTCGCGCGGATGATGCCACTACCCCAACCTCCCCACCAGATCCTTCGCCTTGAGATGGGTATACCGCTTCAGCATCTGCAGGGTCTTGTGGCCCGTAATCGCCGCGACCTCCACATGGTTGAGCCCTCGAAGGTCCCTGGGATCGGATCGCCGCGCAGGCCACGCCGACCCCCTCATACCGTCCCTGAAAAGGCCCCTAGTTGCGATGACGCATCATCTAAATATACTGAATAAAGATGATTCGTCATCTATAATAGGCCACAGAAGCAGCATAGGAGCATCGCTATGAGCAGGCAAACCAAGGGGCCCGTGATCAGGGCAGGCAACCGGGTCGGCGACAACGAAAACAAGGCCCCCAAGCGCGGGCGGCCCGCCAGCCCGGTGCCGCGCGCCATCCGCAACGCCGAGGCGGCGCGGCGGTATCGGGCACGCAAGAGGATGGAGAGGGAGGCGCGACGGGACCCGCGTCAACCCTTGCGGTCGGCAATCATTGATCTATCGGCGGTGGCGGTGTGGAGGCGGGGCTGACGCCCCTTACCCCAGCCTCCCCACCAAATCCTTCGCCTTGAGATGGGTATACCGCTTCAGCATCTGCAGGGTCTTGTGCCCCGTAATCGCTGCCACCTCCATGGGATTGAGCCCTTTCTCAAAAAGCCTGCTCGTCGCCTCATGGCGCAGATCGTGAAAGGTCAGCCCCTCGATGCCGGCGGCTTGGCAGACCCGCTCGAAGGCCTGCGAGATCGAGTCTGGGCGCATGCCCCATATGCGCCCCTCAACGTTCCTCGGTAGGCCATCTCCCCGAACGGGATCCCTTTGGGACAAGATCTCCAATGCCACCGTGGACAACGGCACCTGACGGGGCGTGCCGTTCTTCGTCTCGGGAATCAGGAGGACCCGGTCTTTCCGGTCCAGGTGCTCCCAGCGCATCGCCGCGATCTCCCCGCGGCGCATGGCGGTCTCGATGGCCCAGGTGATGATAGCGCCGATCTCGCCGCCATAGGCTTGAGCGGCGTTGAGAAGGCGGATCTGTTCGTCGTCGATGAGGCGGCGATCACGGCCTTGGGGGAGCTTGGGTTTGCGCACGAATTCCGTGGGATTGCTCAAGCCTTCCATACCCCAAGCCCGACGAGCCACGGTGAATAGATGGGAGAGGAGGGCAAGATACAGGTGGATGGTATGGGGTGCTGCGCCCTCCGCTTCCTTGGCTGCGAGTACGGCCATAATGTCCTTGCCGCGAATCGAGGCAAGCGATCGTGGACCTAATGCGGAGGTCTGCCACCAGCGAATCGTATAAATCTCGCGGTTGGCGGTCTTCTTGCTAGATGAGACCTCGGCGGCATAGCGGTCGAGCGCATCGGCCAGTGTCGTGTTTTCCGCTTCGGCCCGCGAAACGAAAACACCGCGATCCATCTCTCCCTCGATCTGGCGCGCCCAAGTCTCGGCTTTAGCTTTGGAATCAAACGTGCGCGTGAGAGGCGGATAACCGCGACGGCGAATAAGGGCCCGCCAAGCTCCTGATCGTTTTTGAAATGCGGCCATCCGGGTTCCTGGTCGTATGACATCTGGTCGGTGTACCACCAGTGTACCAAACCCCGGATATTGATGAGAACTCTGTTCCCTAAGTCCTTGATTTATTGGTCGGGGCGAGAGGATTTGAACCTCCGACCACCTGAACCCCATTCAGGTGCGCTACCAGGCTGCGCTACGCCCCGTTCCGGCTGGCATCATACCGTAAGCGCTCTTTGTATCAAAGATG
>JAKAVW010000308.1 GCA_021827445.1 Pseudomonadota bacterium | reverse complement strand
GCCGTGCGTCCCCTTCAATGCCAAGCACCTGCGCTCCCAATCGGGCAATAGGCAGGGTAAAATTTCCGAGTCCGCAGAACAGATCCAGGATCTGCTCCCCTGGTTGCGGCTGCAGCAGCGCCATGGCGCGGCGCACCATCACCTGATTTGCCGCCTGGTTGACCTGAGTGAAGACCAGCGGATCAAAACGCAGGCGCAACTGATAATCCGGCAGGTCGTAATGAAGGGGTTCCGGCTGCTCCGGCCATAAAGGATGCAGGGTCTCCGGCCCGCGCGGCTGCAACCATATCTGCAGGTCGTGTTGCACCCCAAAAGCACGCAAGTGTTGCAGATCGCTTTCCGCCAGCGGCCGCATGTGGCGAAACACCAGAGCAACAGCATCCGGCGTGGCGGCCACTTCAATCTGCGGAAAATCCTGGGGCGATTGCATCTGTCCGATCAGCGCCCGCAGGGGCAGAATGCGTTGCCCGATGCGCGGGTCAAGGGTCAGACATTGCCCCATATCCACGACATAACTGCTGTTGCGTTCGCGGAAACCGACCAGTGCGCCCCGGGTCTTTGGCGTCCGCACCGAGAGTCGTGCCTTGCTGCGATAGCCCAGGCTCGGGCCATGAATGGGTGGCAGGACGCGTCCGGGGCGGACCTTGCCGATGCGCCAGAGATTATCTTCCAGTTGTCTTTGCTTGATAGCCACCTGCGCCGCTGGCTCCAGATGCTGCAGGCTGCAACCCCCGCAAACGCCAAAGTGAGGACAAGGCGGCGACACCCGCAGGGAGGATGCCTTGACCACCTGCAGCAACTCGGCACGATCAAAGCTCTTGTGGTCCTGAGTACGCCGTGCCCAAACCCGCTCGCCGGGCAGCGCCCCATCGACAAACAGCACCTTGCCCTCCACACGGGCAATCCCGCGTCCTTCGGCATCCAGACTTTCGATAAACACCTGCTCAGGCTGAGCGTTATGAATGGGCTTGGGACGCGACATGCAGATTCTCTGGCCACAAGGTGAGAAATTCCTGGACGTGGGCCTCGTCCCGGCTCTGTAAGTAAGACCGCAATTGCGTCTGGCAGGCATCATAAGCCGATTTGTCGAGATGCCCGCGGGTCAGTTCAAAACGCAGATGGACCAAGGCCGTGTTCAGCACATCGACTTCGCAGTAGTGGCGGATGCCCGCCAGCTCCCCGGCCTGGTAACGGGTCCAGACCTCCGCGCCGCTCATCCCCAGCTTGCCAGGCAGCCCCAACAACAACGCCACGTCCTGAAGGCGGGCGACATTGCGCATCTGATAGGCAGAGAGGATATCCATGAGGTCGAGATGGCGCTCGTGGTAACGGCTGGTGTAATTATTCCAGCGATAACTCTGATCGGTCTGTCCCTGCTCCCAGTAGCGGGCCGCAGGGATACCGTGGAGCAGGGCCCGGTAATGCAGTACCGGGAGGTCAAAGGCCGCGCCATTCCAGGAAACCAGTTGCGGGGCATGGCGCTGGATGAACTGAAAGAAGGCAGCGACGAGAGTGGCTTCGTCATCGTCCGCCTTGCCGAAACTGTTGAGCTTGACCTGCTCGCCCTGCCACCAGAGGGCAGAGATAGCAACGACCCGATGCAAATAAGGGCGCAGAAACTCCGTCGCGCCCTGGGTTTCAATACGACGCTGGTGCTGCAGCAATTCCGCCACGCCCGCGTCATCCCCCAACGCAATGCCATGCACCCGCCGCCCGCCGGCAACGTCGGGCACTGTCTCGATGTCAAAAACCAGAATATTCTGCAAAATGGTGACTATTTCTGCTGCCATTGGCCACTGGGCGACTGGTACCAGTATCCTGCGGGTGCTTTGTTGATCCAGGCTTGGGCAAAGGTCTGCTGAATTTGCCCCGCCCACTCGGGATGACCATTGGCATCAGCGATCTGCTGATAGAGATTGCTGAGCGCCTGGTTATAGCTGCCCACCAGCCCATTGAGCGGAGCCCGCTGCGGCAGTGACACGGCTGCCGCATCATGGATCGTCACCTCACCATTGGCCGTGTAACCCACCGCGCCGCTGACAAAGTAAGGATGCATTTGCGTCGCCAGTGCCTCCACCTGCGCCCGCGCCGATTGTACCCCAGGACTGGAAGCATCGAGGTTCGCGGCGGCCTCCGCCGTGCCGCTGATGGCCGAGAAGCCCATGGCCAACAGGTAGCTGGCCGCATGGTAGGGGGATGCCATGCTCAGGGAATCCGTAGCCGGGGCGGCGGATCGGGCAGGCGCCGATACTGCCGGAGCAACCGGGGCTGGCAAGGCACCCTTGGCAGCGGCCTTATACACCTCACCGACCACCTGATCCGCCAGTTTCTGGGCCGCCGCCGCCGGAAAGTAAATGTTGACGGTCACACAAGCGGACAGCGCCATAAGCAATCCCAGTACCAGCACACTGCGCCAGCCCTGCGTTTTCAGCCAACCCTGCTTTGTCATTTGCTCACTCTCCTGTACCGACTTGGGCACCACTATGCATGGCGGTTTTCAGACGCGCCAGCAACTCGTCCCAGTCCACCCGGCGATTGTACCCCACTATATCCACCCTGGGCAGCCCTTGCCCCTGAAGGATCACAAAACCCGAATCCTCTTTCCCCACTCCGGACAATTCGGCAACACCATCCTTGAGATGCACACCCATCCCCAGATGCGCGTATGCAAAGGTCTTAAACATCCGTAGAAACATGCCCTGAAAAAATCCGCTGATGCCGTTACCTCCGCCCAGCCTGGTAAGGCTCTGGACCGCCGCATAGCTGATTTTCTGAGACACGCCATGAAACGGAACGGTATGAAACTGCGCCTGAAAAGCCTCCGGCGACCAGTTCAGCAGGGTGAGATTTTTTACGTCACCATTGAGCACCCCGCTGATGTAGCCGAAGTGAAAGGCGCCGGTCAGCGGCTTCAGTCGCAACCCGGAAATCTCGATGTTGGCGCGCAGCAGGGGCAAAACACCAAAGAAATTCTCAACGTGCAGATCATCCACCCGCACTTTACCGCCGAATACCCGGGCGGAAAGTGCACCGCTGGTGCTGATGTCCCCCGCGTGATACTGCAGCTCCGGGATAGTGGCCGACACCGTTCCGGTAAACGGCGGCCAGTGCATGATCCTGGTCAGCCGGACCATGCTGACCCCCTGCAGGTCGCCGCTCATGCTGAAACCCGACCGGGTCCCTGACCAACGCGCCGCCAGTTGCCGGAAATGCAGCCCGCCCCCCAGCATGGTCAGGGTAAAGGGCTGTTGCAACTGGAAGCCCTGGGGATTGACCACCAGATCCGCATGCAGCGGACCCACCGGGATACGATAGAGCTCCGCGGACTGCCAGCGGAGCGTGGCGGCGGAAGTTTTACCGGTACGACTCCACGCGCCCCGGCTGTCCACGCCGGTCACCGCAAGAAGCCCATTCGGGCTGGAAACAGCCGCGTTGCGCAGATTCCATTGCAGTGCGCTCAGGGCACTCCCTCCCGCCACGGAAAACTGCACCTGCCCCGAGGCCTGCAACCCGGCCGCCAAACCTCCGGGAAGGGCCAGCGGTTTGATCCAGTTCGCATACAGGGGTGCCATGGCCACATCCATATCCCGGATCTGCCAGCGCAGCACCCCGCCCTGAGTCGGCCAGTACAGCGCAAAACCACCCTGCCCGAGATCAGGCCAGCGGATGGTTCCCTGGTCCAGTTGCCAGGACTTAGCCGTCTGTTGCCAGCGGGTTTGTACCCGCACCGGTGCGGCGGGGGCTGTCCAGTACCATGGACTCCAGAGGACGCCCCCCTGGGTCCAGCGCATCCGGGCGGTGCCATGCCATTGCCCGGTATATACACCGTCCCCCTGGAGCTGCAATGCGACACCCTGGGCGGCCTGCAAACCGTCCGGGCTGCTGAACTGGAGCTGACTGCCCTGCAGTTCAAACGCCATCTGACGCGCCTGTGCCCAGCTTGCGCCCTGCACCCGGACTTGCCACCGGGCCTGCCCCGAGGTCTGCCAGGTGGCGGGCAGCAGGGTGAATGCATGTACCAGACCGGCAACCGGCAAGCTGCCCGCACCCGTCAGATGCCACTGTCCGGCGGCGGTAC
>JAKAVW010000307.1 GCA_021827445.1 Pseudomonadota bacterium | reverse complement strand
GTCGCCGGCCGCGCCAGCGGTCAACCCTGGGACCAGCGCATACAATTTCCCCAACCCCCTTACGATCAGATCCAGGTACGCATGGCCATCGCTACGGAGGGCGACGTCGCGGCGCGCATGGCGGTGCGCTTTCTCGAGATTTTCGAGTCGCTGCGCCTGCAGGAGGAAATCCTCCGCAATCTGCCCGGCGGGAACGTGTGCCAACCCCCGGATCTCCGGGATGCTGCGGGAGAGGGCGTTGGTTGGGTGGAGGGCTGGCGGGGTGAGGTATTTTTCTGGCTGCGCATGGAGCAGGGACGTATTCGCCGCTGTCATCCCCAGGACCCGTCGTGGACCCTCTGGCCGGCGCTGGAAGAAGCGGTCCTCCGCGATATCGTCGCGGATTTTCCGCTCATCAACAAATCTTTCAACCTGAGTTACAGCGGTCATGATCTGTGAGCACGGCGCCGGGACAGTTCCCGGAAGGAGATGGTGATGTACCGGATATTGCGTGAGCTGCTGCGGCTGGGAAGGGTGGGAGAGACACCACCGCGGACGGAACGGGACCCATCCTCCGCCAGCCCCCTTGTTTTTCGCCACAGCCTCGGCATCCGCCATGTGGATGCGGGCTCCTGTAATGGTTGCGAGCTGGAGCTGAATGCCCTGGGCGGCCCACATTATGGCCTGGAGCAGGCAGGCTTCCACTTTGGCGCCTCACCGCGTCATGCGGATGTGCTGACAGTGACTGGACCAGTGACCCGCCACATGGTCGCGGCTTTGCAGGACTGCCACAATGCCATGCCCGAACCGCGGCGGGTCATCGCCATTGGCGACTGCGCCTGTGGTGGCGGCGCATTCCGGGGCAGTTATGCGGTCATGGGCAGCGCCGCGGAGGTCTTGCCGGTGGATCTGCAGATACCAGGCTGTCCGCCGGATCCGGACGCGCTGCTGCGGGGACTTTTGCAGGTGTCCGGGGAACGAATAAACGGTTGACGGACGGACTCCGGCACCGAGGGTCTGACGCAGTCCGGCAAAAGCGGGGCAAACGATCCATAAGCTGATACTTACCGATCCAATAAGATTCTTCTGGTATATGGGTCGGTTTGACAATGCTATAATGCCCGGGGTTATTTGTTTTGTTGCGTGGAACGCGCTGCTCGCACAGTCCATCGGCCGGATCCGGCAGGAAGTCAACCGCAACATCGGACTTTTCATGATCAATATGCAATATGCACAAGAGGAACAACCATGGATCAATCTAATCGCTATGCCGATCTTTCGCTAAAAGAGGAAGACCTTATCTCTGGCGGCAAACACGTTCTGGTGGCCTACAAAATGAAGCCCAAGGCTGGCCACGGTTATCTCGAGAGTGCCGCCCACTTCGCCGCCGAGTCCTCCACCGGCACCAACGTCGAGGTCTCCACCACCGACGACTTCACCAAGGGTGTCGACGCGCTGGTCTATCACATCGACGAAGCGACCGAAGACATGCGGATCGCCTATCCGCTGGAACTGTTCGACCGCAACGTTACCGACGGCCGCTTCATGCTGGTGTCCTTCCTGACGCTCACCATCGGCAACAACCAGGGCATGGGCGACATCGCCCACGCCAAGATGATCGACTTCTACGTGCCCGAGCGCGTGATCGAGATGTTCGACGGCCCGGCCAAGGGCATCTCCGACCTGTGGCGCATCCTCGGCCGCCCGGTCAAGGACGGCGGCTATATCTCCGGCACCATCATCAAGCCCAAGCTCGGCCTGCGTCCCGAGCCTTTTGCGGCAGCGGCCTACCAGTTCTGGCTGGGCGGCGACTTCATCAAGAACGACGAACCCCAGGGCAACCAGGTGTTCGCCCCGATCAAGAAGACCCTGCCGCTGGTCTACGACTCCCTCAAGCGCGCCCAGGATGAAACCGGCCAGGCCAAGCTGTTCTCCATGAACATCACCGCTGACGACCACTTCGAGATGTGCGCCCGCGCCGATTTTGCGCTGGAAACCTTCGGTCCCGATGCCGACAAGCTGGCCTTCCTGGTCGACGGTTTCGTCGGTGGTCCCGGCATGATCACCACCGCCCGCCGCCAGTACCCCAACCAGTTCCTGCACTATCACCGCGCCGGCCACGGTATGATCACCTCGCCCAGCGCCGAGCGCGGCTACACCGCCTTCGTGCTGGCCAAGATGAGCCGGCTGCAGGGCGCTTCCGGCATCCACGTCGGCACCATGGGCTACGGCAAGATGGAAGGCGAAGGCGACGACAAGGTCATCGCCTACATGATCGAGCGCGACGAGTGCCAGGGCCCGGTCTACTTCCAGAAGTGGTACGGCATCAAGCCCACCACCCCGATCATCTCCGGCGGCATGAACGCACTGCGCCTGCCCGGCTTCTTCGAGAACCTGGGCCACGGCAACGTGATCAACACCGCCGGCGGCGGCTCCTACGGCCACATCGACTCCCCGGCGGCCGGTGCCATCTCCCTGCGCCAGGCCTACGACTGCTGGAAGGCCAAGGCCGACCCGATCGAGTGGGCCAAGGAGCACAAGGAATTCGCCCGCGCCTTCGAGTCCTTCCCGGGCGATGCCGACAAGCTGTTCCCCGGCTGGCGTGAAAAGCTGGGCGTGCATAAGTAATCCTCCGTCTCCGATCAACCAGATAAATGCGCCCCCGAACGGGGGCGCTTTTGTTGAAAACGGCCTCCAACAGCCCGTTTCGAACCGACTCATTCCCTGTTTCGCCGCCTCTGGCGGCAAACCACACACGGAGCGCCGCATGACTGCAACAGATTCCTCCATCCTGAACCAGTACCTGGTAGGCAAGGAACCGTTTTACCAGCCTCAGCACGACGAAGTGGCCCTGTTTGAATCTGCCTACCGCAAGCGGCTGCCGGTGATGGTCAAGGGACCGACCGGTTGCGGCAAGTCCCGCTTCGTCGAATACATGGCCTGGAAGCTCTCCAAGCCGCTGGTCACCGTAGCCTGTAACGAGGACATGACCGCCGCTGATCTGGTCGGCCGCTGGCTGCTCGACAAGGACGGTACCCGCTGGCAGGACGGCCCGCTGACGGTGGCGGCACGCTACGGCGCGATCTGTTATCTGGACGAAATCGTCGAGGCCCGCCAGGACACCACCGTGGTGATCCACCCGCTCACCGACCATCGCCGCACCCTGCCGCTGGACAAGAAGGGCGAACTGATCCGTGCGCATCCCGACTTTCAACTGGTGATTTCCTACAACCCCGGCTATCAGTCGCTGATGAAGGATCTCAAGCAATCCACCAAGCAGCGCTTTACCGGCTTTGAATTTGACTATCCCAACGCCGAACTGGAAGCCGGGATTCTGGTGCGGGAAACCGGTGTGGCGCCGGCCACAGCCACCCAGTTGGTCGCCGTGGCCGCTACCGCCCGGCGTCTCAAGGGCCATGGTCTGGACGAGGGCATCTCCACCCGGCTGCTGGTCTATGCCGCCATGCTGATGGACGATGGGGTGGCACCGCGCGCGGCCTGCCGCATGGCTTTGGTGCAGCCGATCACCGATGATGCCGACATTCGCGCGACGCTGGAGCACGCCATCGACATGACTTTCGCCTGAAGCGCGGCAGTGGCCTCCATGACGGATCATCCGTGCGACACCTCTCTGCCATCCCGCCTGGCAGCATACCGGAAACAACTCGACTGTCGCTTCCCCCGGGTCGGCGAGGTGTTTCCCGACTGTATCGCCAAGGCCAGCGCCTGCCTCGGCCCGGCGGGAGTGAGCGCCTATGTTGACGCAGCGCGCGTCCTCTGCAAACTCGGGCGGGGTGAAGAACCGGTCCTGATTTTCCTCGAAGAATGGCCGGACATCGGCGCCGCGCTGGGCGACGGTACACTGGAAATGGTCATGCAGATGGTGCAGCACATGCAACGCACCCCCAACGGCAACGCCATCGGCGGATTTCTGCAAACCCTGGCGCCGGTCAGCCGCGCCCTGCAGGGCCGCGAGCAATTGGGGCATTACCTGGACACGCTACGCGACATGATGGAGCGTACCACCGGCTCCATCCACGGTCATCACCAGACCCACCCCAGCCCCGGTCTGCCGGAGCTCCTGCGCCAGGCACCCACCCTGTTGCAGAGCCTGACCGTGGATGGCCTGCGCAATTGGGTCGAC
>JAKAVW010000306.1 GCA_021827445.1 Pseudomonadota bacterium | reverse complement strand
GTCTCGGCGTCATCCCCCAGCAGTACATTTTCGCGCTCCATAAAACGTCGGGCGCCAACACGCACCATACGGCCTTCCACTTCACCTTCGATCCCATAGCCGGCAATGGAGCGGAAATTTTTGACCGTGGGCAAGTGCATACCGCGCTCGCCAGCCGCGGTGACAATAGCCCGCCCGAGTGGGTGTTCGGAAGCCGACTCCAACGCTGCGGCCAGACGTAATGCTTTGGCAGAATCAGGGCCACCCTGATCAACAAGGGCAGGACGGCCTTCGGTCAACGTACCGGTCTTGTCGAATAGCAGGGTGTCGACATGCGATAGCGTTTCCAGTGCCTCTCCTTTGCGAAATTCCGCAAAGAACTGCCCGCAACTGGATGGAGCGGTAGCATTCCACCAAATGCGGGGGTGTCAAATTGGAATCGTCAGCGTCCCCGCAACCGTGCCACCCCAGAAAATGCTCGTTAGCAAACTCGCTGTGCGATCGCGCGGATACGGTAACGCTCCAAGCGGATAACCAGGAAAAGGCCAATGACATCACCCGCAAAAACCGCAGCCAATTCCAACAGATAGTCCTGTGCGAACCAATGGCTTACAGCAACGGCTAATATCAAAATGGGCATGGCGTACAGCACTAGATTCCCGAAGGTAAGACCGATACCCTTTACACGCGCCGTACAGGAACAGGATGAGAGAGCGGCCTGAACATCATGCATCTGATTGGTATTCATCACGTTACACCTCACTTGTAGATAGGTTATCCTACTATAGCCGTACATTTGCGGTGCAAGTACCTCACACTCAATGTAGACGATACCGCGGGGGATATCCAGGTTCGCAAAAAACCGCAACGCAAATTGCAGGGTGGACGAGGTCCTGGACCGTCGTCGCGGGGGATAACGCGGGGATTCCCGCAGTGCTATAGTCCGTCCAGGAGGATGTGGAGTATCCGACATTTCGAGGGCCGCTCCGTAACTTCACCGACGCATGTAGATACAAGAGGAGTCATACCATGAGTACCGTGAATCTCACCGACGCCAAGGCAAGACTGCCCTACTAAGTGGGGCTGGCCGTCCAGGGCGAGGAAATCATCATCCTCAGAGAAGGCGAGCCCGTGGCCCAGCTGGTGGCATGGAGTCCGAGAGAAAATGCTGAGCGGTAGCTCCTGCCCATCGGTCACGAGCAGGAGCTTGCCATCCATGCGTTCCGCCAGCGCCCGTGCGCTATCGTCGATATCGTAGCTAAACTGCTGGCGGCCATGTCCACCTGGATAATACGCGATAAATGTGCCTCGCAGACGGCATGGTAGAAGCGTGCCTTGGCATCGCTGCCGGAGAGCTTGCGGCCCCGGTGTTTCTTGCCGTCATCCTGATCATCCAGTTTGCCGGCCCACTGGTCGCCCTGGGTAATCAGCGCTTCGATCCGCGCATTCCGCTTGGCGGTCTGGTCCGCCGCCGTCATGGGATCATGGGCGATGACCAGCCGCAGATCATTCCAGGGGCGCTCGCCGATGACTTCTTCAGTTTCCGGTCTATCGAATCCAGTTTCGATGAACTCAAGACCCATCTGGCCGAGCGCCGGGTCGTACTACGCAGCAAGCGACCGGAATTGGTGGAGCAGGAATTCTATGCCCTCCTGTTGGTTCATGCGGCGGTGCGCCATCTGATGACCGAAGCTGCAGCGCAAACCGGTCAGGCTGCTCAGGATCTGTCCTTCATCCATGCGGTGCGCGTCCTGCATCGCCGTCTTCCCGCAGCCGGCGCTATTCCCCCCTCGGGGTAGGTCTGTCTGGTTGCAGAGTGTGTTGCGGAAAATGGCTTCTGGCCGCGCTGTTACCAGTCGTGGCAAGCGTAACCCACGCGGGGTGCGCAGACAAATGAGTTCATACCTAATCAGGGATAGGGGCGATCCGTTGCAATCGCCTTGCGACCCATGCCCTATTATTGCCATCTAAACATTATTGGGCCTAATGGTGCCCCCCATTACCCAAGCTTCTGGGCCGCAACTGCTTTTCTAATATAACCAGAGACAGCAGGTTGGTTCTACTTGTCGAGTTTCCCTCCGCCTTATACTATGTGCGGTATGGAGAATTTATGATGAGCGTCGCAGAAGAAGTGCAGAGGTTACTGGTGCCTAAACTCGACGCGCATAAAGCGCAAATAGCCGAGGTTCGCGGCGTTCAAAGCCAAATGAGTGAGCGGCTGCGTGAGCAGGCCTCGCAGATATTGGCCCAGCGCCGGGAAGCTTCTGAAGCAATGGCGAGGATAGAGTCGCGCCTTGATGCCAGAATGGATCGTATTGAAAATAGGATGACAAGGATTGAAGATAAAATCCAACGCCAAAGCGATAAGCTGGACCAGATTATCACGCTGCTTGTCTCTCATAACCGTCTTGCTGGCGATTAGAGAACGTCTATAGATGACAGCCACAAAACAAAACATCACCTACCACCTGGTCGATTCAACCAGATTAAGCATCGACCATCAATTTCCGGGCAATCTGGTTACACTGCTCATGTGACATTGGGTATAGCGCAAGCACAAGGGATTCCTGCCAACAGACGGCAGGATGAAACTTTATTGTTCTAGAAATGCGCTATTCTCTCAGAGACACATCGATTCAGGATGAAACATTGTTTTCCAGTTAAATTCGGATAACGATAAATCAATAAGTTACATATTTTCTGGGAGGATACTTTTTTGTCCGTTAACAGTCGCGCCGGAAGCGGGCGAGCTGATTCAGACGGCCGCGCTGGCGATTCGCAACCGCATGACGGTGCAGGAACTGGCCGATCAGTTGTTCCCCTATCTGACGATGGTCGAAGGGCTGAAGCTCGCGGCGCAGACCTCAACAAGGACGTGAAGCAGTTTTCCTGCTGCGCCGGGTGAGGAAAAGGAGGTATTCGATGAACGCCTACTTTGCGACGGCAGTTGCCAGATGGGTTAATTAGCGATCCTGCGTTCGGGGAATCTCTGAACAAGCGACATGCTGGCTGCTTGTCGATCCATGCGCTAGGCGGTGAGCCGAACCCTCTGGAGGAGCTTGGCGTTGATGGCGACGATCACGGTGGAAATGGACATCAGGGCCGCCCCCACCGCCGGGGAAAGCACCAGACCAACGCTGTAAGCCACCCCGGCAGCAAGGGGGATCGCCACGATGTTGTAGCCGGCACCCCACCACAGGTTCTGGATCATCTTGCGATAGGTCGCCCGGGAAAGTTCCAGGATAGCCGCCACATCCCGGGGATCGGAGCGGACCAGCACAATGTCCGCCGACTCGATGGCGACGTCCGTGCCCGCCCCGATGGCGATCCCGACATCCGCCTCCACCAGGGCAGGCGCATCGTTGACACCGTCGCCAACCATGGCCACGCGCAATCCCCGCGCCTGCACCGCCTTGATCTTCTCCGCCTTTTGTCCAGGGAGCACTTCGGCGAAATAGTCGTCCAGCCCCATTTCCTGGGCCACCCAACGGGCCACCGCTGCGGAGTCGCCGGTCAACATCATCACCTGTACGCCCATCCCCTTCAGCCGCGCGAGGGCTTCCCGCGACTCCGCTCGAATGATGTCGGCCAGCGCGACAGCCCCCTCCGGTTTCTCGTCGACGAGCAGGTATATCACCGTTTTGCCCTGGGATGCCAAGGCCGCGATCCGCTCATCGCTGACATCGAGACCGCTCTCCTTGAGATAGCCGGGGCTTACGACCTTCACATTGCGCCCATTTACAACGGCTTGCGCACCCTTGCCGGGGATGGCCTTGAATTCCTTGGGAGGCTCGAAGCCGATGCCCTTCGCTTTGGCATATGCCACGATGCCGGCGGCGATGGGGTGCTCCGACTGACTTTCGAGGGCTGCGGCGAGCCGCACGACCTCATCTTCGGCGTATCCGCCCAGCACGACCACATCCGTGACGCCGAACCGTCCCTCCGTCAAGGTCCCGGTCTTGTCGAACACCACCGCCTGCAGTTGGCGCGCCCGCTCAAAAGCAGACCGGTCCCGGATAAGCAGCCCATGCTGTGCCGCCAGGGCGGTGGACACGGCGACGACCAGCGGAATCGCCAGGCCTAGGGCATGGGGACAGGCAATCACCATAACGGTGACCATGCGGGCCAGGGCAAACTCGAAGTGCTGGCCAAG
>JAKAVW010000011.1 GCA_021827445.1 Pseudomonadota bacterium | reverse complement strand
TCCGACATCCAGGCACTGGACATCGATGGCCTGATCAGTGTCGCTTCCTACCAGAAAGGAAGCCGGGTCTTTCTCGAAGAAGACCGGGATGCCCTGCTGTTCCACCACGCCTTGGGAAAAGCGCTCGGCAGGGATCTGAAAGCTGAGGACTTCAGCCGGGAGGTGTTCGACGGGGACGAATCCCCCATTCGCGGTTATGACCGGTATTTTGCCCCGGATCGGGGTCTGGAAGCGAAAGGCCCGGCGGTGTCCCGTGGCGATTATGTGTGGTACCAGGATGAGACCGGCACAGAGCGCGAAGGCGTGGTGCTCGACGACGCCCGGCCCGGTGAAGCGACGCGGCTGCGGCGCATCTACCGGTGGTTCAACGGCACCCCCGGCATGGACGGGGCGGACCACATCGCGCCCACGGTGCTGCCGGACCAGATGATGGAGCACATCCCTGGCGCTGTCCAACCCGGGCCGGATCTGGACGCCATCGATCCGCGGACCGATGCGTACCAACGCAGCATGGGCATGGACGATTCCCGCGCCAGAGCCGCACATGCCGTGCTCACCGTGGTCGAAACCGCCCGTGGCGTACCCACGCGGCCCCTGCCGGTTCCCGGCGAGCAAGCCAGGGATATCCACCACAAGGTCGTCCTCACCCATCGCACAGATCTCGCGGACCATGTGCGCCAGGAGCCCATCGATCCGGACAAGCCGATCCTGGAAATTCGGGCGCATCCTCGTCAGCGCATTTCCGGGATACTGCGGGATTACGAGAAGTACGCCGTGCTGCTGGATACCCGGGAATTCGGCCCGGTCAGCGTCGAGATCGGCAAGCAGTTCCTGGCGGATTCCCTGGGGGACGATTATCTGCGCAAGTCCCTGGAGAAACCCATCGAAGTGTCCATCAGCGGCGATGGCCGGGTATTGAGCATCCATAACCCGGAACTGGGGGTCACTCCCGCGAAGGACATCTTTGCCTCCCCCGCAATTCCCTTTGGTCTGATGCCATACAGAAACATGGAACAGAAAGGGGCGGAGCAGATCACCGGCAATCTGATCCACATCCACGACACGAACGTGCTGGAAATCCAGAGCGCGGGACAGCCCCTGCTGGTCTCCGGTCGGGATCCTGACCCGGCGCATCAGGACGCCATCCGGAAAATGATCGGCCACACCGTCACGGTCACGCCCAGCGCCGAGGGCATCCTGCAGGTGGCGGATCGTGGCCCGAAGAGGGAACTGGGCAATTCCAGGGAAATCCCCGTCGAGCACCTGCAGCCCGGTGACCGGATCCGGGAAGGGAATCACTGGATGACCGTGCATTCCGTCGAGTTCCCGGGCGATCGGATCGGCCTGAAAAATCCCGTACGCATTCGTTTTGGGGATCCCGAAGGCGATGACACGGGATCCACCCTGATTCCGACGGGAACCCGGGTGTCCTTACGGACGGCGGAGGAGCTCCGGGCGGAGCGGGGCATGACGCAGGCGCACGAAACACGGCCTGCACCCGCGCATCCTCCGGTCCAGGCGCGCGGGCGACGGCCATGAGCGTGGACATGGACGCGCGTTTTGCCGACCTCGCCCCGCGCATGGCCACAGTGTTCAGCAGTCCTTTGCCATGAGGCACGCCTGATGGATATGAACCGGCAGGTGGCCCGTCTGGCGATGGGCATGGCGCGGGTGTATACCACCCCGCCGGACGCTTTGAGAGGAGATGCCCCGCCGCTCTCCCTGATCCCGGAAGAACTGGGCGCGGTCGCTTGCCTGCTTCTGGAACTGTCCTGGCGGATGCTGGAAAGCAGTGTGGGGGCCTTGCGGCGATTGGCCGCGCAGACCCCGGACGCAGGCACCCTGGCTGGCCTGCTGCACGGTTTTGATTTGCGCCAACCCAGCTATCGGGAAGGGCCCGACCGTCTGGAGGTCAGCGGCTGCGAGACCCTGCCGCCGGTGTTGTTGCCCTGGCTGGCCACCGGCATGGTCGCGGCCGGCGCCTTGCTGATCCCGGAACCCCGGCACAACAATGCCTACGACCTCAAACGACAATTGCTCGACCGTCTGCAACAGATCGAGCGGCTGACCATGACCGAACCGGCGGTGGGTCCAGTCCAGTCTCCGCCTCCCGAAGAGGCTGTCCCCGCCGTACGAGTGCAGCCGTCCGGTGAAAGCGCGATTGCTCCGATTCCAGAGACCAGCACGGAGTCCGAGGCAAAGCCAGCCACCACATCTCCCCGGCGGCTGCGATGAAAACGGGCTTCTGGAAAGGGGCGGGGACGGTCGCGGGCGTGGTGTCCGGGGTGCTGCCGGTATGGTGGATCATCCGGGGCACGAGCCGCGCCGCCCGGGCGGCGGTGCCGCCCATGGACCAGTTGCGCATCGGGGAAACCCGCGCGTTGTTGCGCCGGCGGGAGCATGCCCAACGCGCCCAGGATCGCTTCGCCTGGGTGGTGGCGCGGCAAGGCCTGAGCGAGCGGGATTTGGAGGATCGCTTGCGGCGGTCGCGCCGTCAGCTGATGCTGCTGGCCGTGGTGGGCGCCGCCTTGCTCTTCTGGGGCGCGGTGCATCCGCTCGCGCTGGTCCTGTTGCCCGCGGTGCTCGCCCTGGGCCTCTACAGCCTGTATCAGATCGATTGCCTGGAACACCGCGTCCTACCATTGCTGGGGAGCTGGCTTCTGTCCCGGATTCAGCGGCGACCGGTGGCAGAAGCAGCCGGAGTCCCGGATCAGGGCGCTGCGATCACGCCGTCGCCCGAGGACCAACCCGAGGCAGGCCCGCATGTCCACGAATAACCCGAACGCCGACACCACGGGTCCGGGAGGGGAAGTGGTCTTTATCGTCGTGGCGCTGGGCGTCCTGGCCCTGGTGGTCTGGCTGGTCGGCCATACGGCCCTGGTCATCCTGTGGGATTGGGTGAAGCAGGGCGAGATCTGGGTGATTCGCGGAGTCCTGCCGGGCCGCTTCGTCACGCTGCAGCAGCATTTGGTCCTCGTACAGCACGAACATCTCTTGTCCCGCATACACTGGGCGACCATTACGGAGGTCAACCACCGCATCGGCGCGATCATCGGTCCGGTGCTGGCCATTCCCCTGGGAGTCATGGCCATCTGGCTCTTTATCTCCCGCTATCAAAGGACCCGTGTGCATACCCCCGAGTCTCTGGTGGAAACGGTCAAGGAGCGCTTCCCCTGGGGCAGGATCTGGAATCACCACCTCCATCTGCAGGATCCGCATGCCGGACCCTGGGCCCTGGCGCAACGCCCCTGGGACTTTGCCCGGGCGCACCAGGCCGCCTACTGGGAACCGGACGCTGATCATCCCGATGCGAAACTGCACATGGCAGTCGGGGCGGTGGAGCGCGCGTTTGTCGCCCAACTCGGGCCCTCGGATCTCGCCCTGTTGCCGGTGGCGGTGCGGGCACTGGTCGCGGCCCTCTTGCCGCAGGCCCATGGTGACGACAAAACGACCCATCAACGGCTGATCGACCTGGCGAATCTGGCCTATGACCATGCCGATCTGCGCGGCGTCGTCCGGATGCAGGCGGTGGTATGGACGCCAACCCCGGCGGAGCGACAGATCTGGGATAGCCTGGTGGTCCGGCATCGATTCGCGCGCTGCCGGTTCCTGGCCTTGTTCGAGGCGGCAGGGGAGCGCGCGCTGCTGCCATCGGCGCATCTGCTCTGGCTCAAGGCCGTGGACCGTCCCCTGTGGTATGCCGTCAACAGCCTGGGCCGGGGCCATCGCTGCCATGTGGAAGGCGCGGGCATTCTCGCGCATTACTGCGCGGAATGCGCGGCGGGGGTACCCTTGCTGAACCCGCAGGTCGACGATGCCGTCCATGGGTTAAGGATGGCCTTGCAGGAAGTGCGCGAGTGAGCACCACTCCGCATCTGGAGACGCGTCAGGTCGCCGTCGACATCCGCCGCAACGGGGACCGGCTCCGCGATTTTCTCGTCCATCACGGCGGCAGTCTGATCCTGCTGATGCTGGCGGTGGCCTGTGCCAGCCCCATCGGCGATGGCTGGGCGGATCTGATCTTCCCAGTGGGCGTGCTGTTCTTTCTGATGGCCCGGTATCACGTCCATCGCGCCGGCTGGCCGCTACGGGCTCCATTCTTCGCTCATTGCCTAGATCCCAAGGATCTGGACCCCTATGGCAATCCGAAAGAGGCCGCGGGCATCTACTATGCCGGCCAGGCGCGGGACGGATCCGGCGGGGTGTGGCTGACGGATCCCGATCTGCGCGCGCATCTCTATCCCGTGGGGGTTTCCGGCGCGGGCAAGACGCAGTTGTTCCATGGCATGCTCTTCAATGCCCTGATGCAGGGTTCGGCCGCCACGAACATCGACGGCAAGGGAGAACTGACCACCTGGGAGAAGGACTACGCCATCGTCCGTCGCTTCGGCCGGGAGGATGATCTCCTGCTGGTCTCCTATGCCACCGGCGGCAAGGACGTGTTCGAGAAAACGCCCCAGCGGCGGATGTCCAACACCGATAATGCCATGGCGCTGTGGGATTCTTCCTCGTTGACCGAGATGATGATGGCCCTGCAGGACCAGAACGAGGCCTCCGATCCCTACTGGATCGGGCGCTGCGAGAGTTTTATCCGCGCCATCATGCCGCCTTTGGTGTGGCGGCGGGAGGAGGGCATCGAGCCCCTGTCGCCCAAGGTAGTGCGCAAGTACCTGGACCTGACCACCCTCGAACAGCTGGCCCGCGACGCGCGCATGCCCCCGGACCTGATGGGCGGGGTGCTGACCTACCTCAGCACCTTGCCCGGCGGCTTCGATCCCCAGGCACCGGCCAAGGGGTCGGGCGATGCCGTGGATCCGGAAACGGCCCGCCAACAGCAGTTGCAGATGGCCTCCCGGGGTGAACAGCACAGCTATGTGGCCCAGCAACTGGTGAACAGCCTGGGTCTGCTCGCCGACCAGTACGGCTATATCTCAGCGACCCCCTATCCGGAAGTGGACTGGCTGGACGTGGCCGTGCACAGGCGCATCGTGGTGGTCATCCTCCCAGCCCTGGGCAAGTCCGAAAAGGGCGCGGAAAGCCTGGGTCGCATCGTCATCGCCAACCTCAAGGGCATGATGGCGCGTATTCTCGGGAGCAAGACCGAGCGCCGGGTGGGCGAGCATCCCGAGCCGCGCATCACCAGGGCCGACCATCCCTACTACATCATCGAGGATGAAAAGCCCGCCTACATGGTACCGGGAGAGGATGTGATCTTTCAGGAGGCGCGGTCATTGGGATTCTGCATGGCGCCGGGAGCGCAGAGTCACAAGCACATGCAGGACAAGCTCAAGACCGTGGCTGATGCCATCGCCGGGGCCGCGACCCGGACCAAGCTGTTTCTCGGTCTGGAGGACCCGGATACCCTGGATCTTGCGCGGCAACTCACGGGCGAGGTCTGGCGGGGCGTGCCGGGCGGGTATCAGCCGGGTGCCCTGCTGCAGCCAGTACAGGAAAACCGTACGACCTTGCAGAAAGACGCCTTTCTGGATCCCATGACCATGAAGGCGCAGCGAGATGGGCAGGCCCTGCTCGTAGCCACGATCCAGACGCAGCGCGGAGAGATCCAGCGTGGGGTCTGGATCAATACCTTCTACGTGCCGGACTTCGATGTTCCAGCGATCCACCTGAACCATCTGATGCCGCTGCTTTCCATGGCGGATTACAGCCTGATCTCCGAGGGCGCACTAGCGCAAGACCACGAGGCGGCGCGCGCGCCCAAACCGGCGCGGTCGTCCCACGAATCGATCGCGAAGGCCGAGGGCAACGGAAGGAAGGCGTCCGACAAGGACATCCACCGGCAGTTGGCCTTGGAGTCATCCAGCCTGCGGGAACTAGGGCAATTGCTGGGAATGACGGCGGAGGCACTGGTGGAGGAGGATGCGTTGCTCGCCGCAATAGAGCGGGTCCTGAAGGAGAAACTGGCCGGCGCGCCGGTGCCCATGGACAACGAAGGTGAAGCGTTGCAGACTCAACTGCTGAGGGTTGCGCCGAAAGGTCTGCAGCGGCGGCAATGAAAGAAACGTCAATAAGGGGCGGTTTTTCGAGAACAACGCTTATGATCAAGGCGAGCCGGATTGATCAGGCATATAGAGGTGAATGGCTGCAAGCAGGCTGTAAGCGGACGCTGGCCTCAACCCCCGAGTAGTGGCAGGATGACAAAGTTGGCCGTGCTTCGGCCGCGATTTATCTCCAGACTTGAGCGATCCGATCACGAGCCATGTGCATATCCATACCCATCAAACTGACTCTCGACAACTGCCTTGACTGATCCCACCCGTCCGCTCCTAGTCGTCTATGTGGCGTGGCACCCGGGCTTTGCCGAGGGCGCCTGGATAGCAGAGGCATTGCGCAAGCATTTTCGACGCGAGCTATACGAGAACGTGGCTGGCGGCACGGGCCTAAGCGTGCTCTTCCGCTCAGTGTCACCATCGGGCACCAATGTACCGCTCCCGATAGACCTCAACGAAGCAGAAACAACAGCAGTCGTAGTGCTGGCTGATCCGCACACGGCTAATGATGATGAGTGGCTGAGATACATTCATGCACTCGCTGAGCAAACGGAGGCAGCTGGGCTCGGTGCCCGTGTTTTCCCCGTCGCAATCGAACAGTCGGCACTGCTGGCACTCGATATTGCTGAACAGGCTCTCCGCTGGGATTATTGGGATGGTTCGACCGAGGAGCGGCAGCAGCAGCTTGTCGGGGAACTTGCCTACGAATTCAGCAGGATGCTGAGGCATTACCTTGAACATCTTAAGAGACCGGCCGAAGACGAAAATGCGCTCGAGGGTTATCTAAGGAAGGTTCAAGTATTCTTGAGCCACTCCAAGCATGACAACGATGGGGAAAAGATAGCTTGTGCTATCCGGGAGAGGCTCCAAGCCGGTCACGGCCTATCGAGCTTTTTTGATGTCCACGACATTCCGGCAGGCCTCCGATTTAATAAAGTGCTGCTGCAGCAGGTTCGGGTCAGCGCCATGGTCGCGATTCACACCGACTCCTATTCGTCCAGAGAATGGTGTAGGCAAGAAGTGATTGAGGCTAAGCGGTGGAATGTGCCGTTTGTCGTCGCTAACAGCCTAAGTCAAATCGACGAGCGTGGTTTCCCTTATATGGGAAACGTCCCGATCGTACGCCTGGATCCCAATGGCGTCGACCGCATCGATGTCGTCATCAGGCGTTTGCTTGACGAAGTCCTGAAGGACTTCCTCTGGCGCTGTAGGGTGGAACTTGCCACCCGAGAGGCAGACACGTCCATCATTTTCGTGCCCCGCCCGCCGGAGTTGATTACGCTAGCATCCCTTCCGCCCGCCGAGGCTGTCCCTTCGCCAATTATCGTCTATCCGGATCCTCCTCTTAGTGCAGAAGAGGAACGGCTGTTTGCTGAGATTGCTCCCCGAGTCCAATTGCGTAGCCTTACTGAATGGCTGGCCGGAGCGTTACGATGAGCTACAAAGAGGTCTTAGGACAGCACACGGTAGCAATATCAACGTCCGAGAGCCCGGATATGTTGACGCTTGGCATGAGCGACGAACATCTCAAGGACGCGATGGCCGAGATTGCTCGCCATCTTCTGGCTCTAGGGGCGCGACTCGTCTATGGCGGCGATTTGCGTTCTAATGGCTTTAGCGAACTGTTATTTGAATTGGTTGCTCGTCACCGGCGTGATGCTGATGCTGACGATCTGCGTGTGGGGGTAATCAACTATCTGGCGTGGCCCGTTCATATCCAGATGGCCGTCACGGACATTGAGCAGGCACATTCGGATCTAATCGGTACAGCCGAGCTAGTTTGTCTGGGACTTGATGGATCTCGCCAAAGCTTGGATGCACGGCGCCAGCTCCCTCAGCAGCAGCCGACTGAAGCTGAATGGTGTGGTGGCCTGACGGCAATGCGAAGGGCAATGCTCGGCGAAACACAGGCGCGGGTCGTGCTCGGCGGCCGGGTTGAACAATACAAGGGCGTTATGCCAGGCATAGCAGAGGAATCGTTGCTATCGCTGCAAGCCCATCAGCCGTTGTTTGTGATGGGCGGCTTCGGAGGGTGCGCGCGCGATATCGCGGAAGCTATGCACCTCGTGGAGCCCTGGACCACTCCGAGACTTGGATGGCCCGGTCACGACGCCTTTGGCGCATTCACAGCGGCGGATCTGAACAACGGACTGACGCTGGAGGAGAACGCGACTGTCGCCCGCACGCCCCACGTCGATCAAGCGATTACGCTCATCTTGCGTGGGTTGATGTCGGTCGGAGCACCGGGATAGCATTGGTCCCAATTTGGACGGCAAGACCTACTGGACCTACTCGATGTCGACTCTGCATGTTAGGCTTTCCTAAAAATAGCGTCCAACGAACATTCTAACGACACAAGGAAGGGGAGGTGGTATGGGTGAGCAGATAAAGAACGTTTTTATCAGTCACGTTCATGAGGATGACGCAGGTCTCGCCGACCTAAAGTCACTACTCTCCAAGAACGGGATGGCGATTAGGGATTCGTCTATCAATTCCTCAAATCCAAACAATGCGTCGGATCCAGATTACATAAAGAGTTCAATGCTTGCGCCCCAGATAAATTGGGCAGGTACTTTTTTAGTCTACGTTTCCCCAAAGACGAAGGATAGCGATTGGGTAAACTGGGAGATCGAATATGCAGCAAAACAGGGAAAACGAATCGTCGGTGTCTGGGAGCACGGTGCCAAAGATTGTGAGTTACCGTCCGCACTCAAGGAGTATGCAGATTCGATAGTTGGCTGGCATGGTAATTCAATAATCGATGCAATAGTTGGCGAGAGGGACACTTGGGAGAATCAGGATGGCAGCCCATGTGCGCCCGTGCCGCTTAAGCGGCATCCGTGCTGAACCACAGAAATGAGACTGTACTCTTATGTCGTCCGCTATGACAGCGGCTTCGCGCCAAACCCCTTCTACGGAAGGTGCACGCTCGCTACCTGTAAACCAGACATCAGACGATCGGCGGCCATAGGTGATTGGGTAGTAGGAAGCGGTAGCAACGACCATTCGGTCAGACGTGGTGGACATCTGGTGTACGCTATGCGTGTCACCGAAACCTTGAGCTTCCGTGACTACGATACTGATCAGCGTTTCGACCAAAAGAAACCATATCGATACGGCAGCCGCAAACAGAGTTGCGGCGACAACATCTACTATCGAAACGCCTCCAACAACGGATGGAATCAGCGTGATTCCTTCCACACCAAGCCAGATGGAACGCCTAACCCAGAGCACATCACACGCGACACGGGCGTCGATAGAGTGCTGGTGAGCGAGGACTTTGTTTATTTTGGTGGGTACGGACCAAGATTTCCGAATGAACTACGTAATTTCGAAGGCCTCGACATTTGTAAGAGCGGCATTGGACGCACATGCTTTGAGCACTCAGAGTTAGTAGACCTATTTGTGCGATGGATCAGATCGCTTGGTGTCAGTGGATATCAATCAGCGCCCTTCGAATGGAGAACATTACGTGGATAAACAACCGGAGGACATCAAAGGGTCAATCATGCTTTCCGAATATGTAGAAGCGATCAGAGATACCGATGTTCTTCCGGAGAGCGATCACCGGACGGTACTGATGGGCCTGTATGGCGAAGTCGGCGGCATCATGTCTACGGCAAAGAAACATGTCCGCGAAGACAAGGCCTACCCTGGCTTCAAGCGAGCGGCCGAAGAGGAGTTCGGCGATACACTTTGGTATCTGGCGGCTTATTGCCGTCGACTGCAAATATCACTCGAATCCATTTTTAGCAAAGTCGCACAGGGAGCGCACTTTGTGGCAACTTGCGCGGCGAGTGATTTGACTTCTGACGCCATCGCCAAAATAGCCGTTCCCGCATCACCGATGCAGATCGACGATGCCCTATTCCGTTTGGGCAGCGCTGCAGCGGCGCTACTCGATTCAAGCGACGATATCCTTGTCATTAGGGATCGTCTTGAGAGGTTTGCGCACTGTTATTGGGAGGCACTTCACGCGTCACACTTGAGTTTTGCCGACATTGTTCGAATGAATATTGCCAAAACCCGAGGCGCATTCCTTGCACCCAACACAGCAGAACTTCCCTCGTTTGACGACCAGTTCGAGGAGGAGGAGAGAATTCCATCTGAGTTTCGGATCAGAATAAATCAACGCCAAACTGGGCGAAGCTACTTGCGCTGGAATGACGTATTCATCGGCGATCCACTCACGGATAATATCGCCGATCCAGACGGGTATCGATTTCATGATGTCTTTCATTTTTCTCACGCCGCGATACTTCACTGGTCTCCGGTATTTCGAGCCCTTATCAAACAGAAACGAAAGAGCAAAGCGCGGTATGACGAAGCTGAGGACGGTGGTCGGGCAATTGTCGTCGAAGAAGGCCTAACTGCATGGATATTTTCGCGAGCCAAAGAATTGAACTATTTCGAAGGGCAGAACCGGATATCCTTCGGTACGCTCAAGACTATTCAGGACTTCACGACCGGTTATGAAGTGTCCCAGTGCCCCCTGAAGCTCTGGGAGCGTGCCATTCTCGACGGCTACGGCGTCTTCCGCAAGGTGCGAGACGCGCAAGGTGGCTGGGTGGTAGGCGACCGCATGGCACGAACGATTCGATATGAACCTCTTTGAGCGATAACAATATGGCAACGCATTCATTTGTACGTGCGCTCGCGGCTCTTAGCTTCGATAATTGCTTCAATCCATACTCAGATCGATGCGAAGTGCATGACTTGCCAGATGCACCTCAACGACGTGCCGCTTTGCTCTCGGCCATGCTCTCGCGGGCGCAATCGCAAGACGTAGACGCCGTTTGGATTGGGCGGGACTTGGGTTACCGGGGAGGTAGGAGAACTGGCCTTGCGCTTACTGACGACATTCATATTGTGCGTCATGCAGATCGGTGGGGAATATCGGCCGATCGGCCGACAATCGGAAGTGCGGTTTCCGAAAGAACGGCAGCGGTAATTTGGAGTATGTTGGAACGCATTGAGGCGGGCATATTCTTGTGGAATGTGTTTCCACTTCACCCGCATGATATGGGCAGTCCCTTTACAAACCGTCAGCACAATGTGAGGGAGCGTCGTGCAGGTGAGGAAGTACTTGGGCGACTGATTCAGTTGCTGAAACCACGCCGAATCGTCGCTATTGGCAACGACGCGGCGATGGCAGTTGCGCGGCTTGAATCTTTGGTTCCAATCGTGTCTGTCCGTCATCCGAGCTATGGCGGGCAGCGACAGTTCATGGACCAGATCAGCGAGATGTACAGTATTATTCCAACCCAGCAGGTGGGGTTGTTCTAGCCAAGGTGTCTATAAAGAGCCAGCAATGTGAGGTAGATGCTAGTCGACCTCGGTCAAGGCATGATCGCGGGCGAAGCGAACGCCGTCTCGAAGTATCGTTGCTCAAGAAAGAAAAAATGCCGTGGCGCACATCGGGCAATATGGTGACACCAGTCCGGGCGATCCTTGCAAAAAGGCAGACCGCAGGCCGCCCAGTGGTCCATCTATCCGAGGGATGGATTCAGTGCCGCATACCTGGTGCGGGATGGTAGGTTGGCGGTGGAGCGGAGGGGGCCGCAGGTGCTTCGGCGGGTGCCGGCCTGGGCGCGGCTCCCACTTCCTGCTTGACGAGCACTGCCTGCTCCAGACCGACAATCCCCAGCCATTGTCCAAGGCGCCGCAATCCGCTTTTCACGCGATCCCAAAGCGGCCCGCCTGATTCCGGATCCGGCAGCTTCCGGATGGATTCCTCGACACCTCGCAGCCGGTGTCCTGTGATGGATTCCCAGGAGCTCAGCTCGGCCTCCGGAAGGTGATGGGCCTGGGTCTGCACGGCATCCACATGCCGCTCTATTTTCAGCGCGTGTTCCTGCAACCGCTGAAGTCTTTTCCGCAGGTCTGGCGTCTTCTGCAGGAGCGCGGCGATGGCGGTCTTTTGATGATCGGTAGCTTTTTCCAGTCCGTCTGGGCTCATCTTGCGCACCACATCCATCATGGGGTGCCGGGAGAGTTTCCATCCTTCTGTTTTTAAATCGGCCAAGTGCTCATGTAGAGCACTGAATGCCTCGCGCGCCTTGTCGGCCTGGCTGGCCTGTTCCTTGGCGCTCTCCGCGGCCTGGTGATCCGCTTTCGTGGGGATCAGCCGCTGGGCGATCTGGGCAAGGAGTCCCGGGGAGCGCATCACGACGGTTTGTGCTTGCACCGGGGCGCGGGGCTGCTGCTGCCCGGGGGCCTGACTGCTCCCGGTTGGTGATGCGGCGGGGCGGTTATTCTGGGTCGTAGGGGCGGGACCAGGCGGCGGCGTTGGCGATGGATCCCCAGCATCCTTGGCGAGGGCTTCCGACAGAGGTTTGTTCGGTGCATCTTCGGGCAAGGGACGCGGATCAACCATGGCTTGCAGCGCCTTTTCCTCCGCATCCCGCTGTGCCGCCAATGCGGCGGCCTGTTGATCGTCAGGGAGGTCCAGCGGCGGGGCCGAAGAGGCTTTTGGATCTTCGGCCGCATGAGCCTGTTGCAGGCTTTCCCACTCGGCCTCACTCATTGCGGGCGGCACATGGTCCTGAGTTTCGGCGGAAGGCTGGACACTCGCTGGCGCCGATGCTTTCTCGGGGCCTGGCGTCTCTATGGCGGGTATCAGATGCAAGCCGAGCATGCTGGCCTCATAGGCGCGCGTCGTATCCAACCAGCGCGCGAAGTCGCCCCGCTGGTAATCATTGTCCCCGCGGAACTGGAATACGCTACCTTCTCCGCCCGGGGTAACCCCGTCCTGGCGTTCCCGGCGCAGTACCGCGACGCTTTCCAGTAGTGCAGGGTCCAGACGGTCCAGCCGCCCCTGGGTCATGGCATGTTCCAGGGCAAGCGCCTGTTCGGCAAAAAGCGCCGTCTCCGGCGCGATCTCCGTGGTGCGGTGGAGTTGGATATCGCGCAGATCCGCAAACTGGTCCGCATGCGACAGGGATCCGGCAAGGGCGGCGTAGCGGGTAACCAGGGCGTTGTCAGCGATCAGTTCCGGTTGCCGGTCCCACTCGTTCAACCGGTTCAACACCGATCCCGGCCACCAGGCATTGGGGCTAGCCGCGAAGAGTTTCTGGGTCGCTTCGTCCTGCCGTTCCGCGCTGGTCAGTTGCGGCCAGAGTGATAGCGCCTCCCGCCAAGCGGGGAGGTGTTCCAGCCGGTCGAGATAGACCGGGGGTTCCCGGCCGGTGAGGTCTTTGGCGTGCTGCCATAGCTGATCCAGGACTTGGCTCATCGGAGTCTCCATGCAGAAAGGGATCTGACAGGTAATAGGAGCGCGCACTCCATGCGCCCCGTCGGACATGCCCGGTTTCGTTCGTTCCCTCGTGGCGGCTCTATAACCTCTGCAAGACATTCCGTCCGCAGGAGGTAATGGCAATGAAACGATTCGCGCCCGGCAAGGGGATGCACCCCTGCAAGGGGATGGTGTTGGTTTTTGTGCTCGCGATGGGTCCCGCGACCGCACAGGCCGCGATCATGACGGGGAGCGGACCGATCACCGGAACCGCCCTGTCCGGACTCGCCGGCCAACCAGGTTTTTTCCGCATCGGCCCTGTACTGCCGAAGCATGCGCCCGCGCAGGGCACGGGATCCACCCAGAGGCTGCAGCAATCCACACAAAGGTCGCACCCTGCAAAAGGGTCGTCCGCTGCCAAGGGCCCGTCCCCTGCCAAGGGGTACACCGGCGGATTGCCCGTCTTCCATGATGACTACTGTGAGCAGTATGGCTGCTGATCAGGAGGAAGCGATGCATCCCGACATGCCGGACGATGACGGCCCCGCCGCACTGGCGGAATCCCTTTCCACGCTGCAATCCCTGCCGGATGACCAGTGCGGGGACTTCAAGACCCTGGCGGCCTACGCCCCGGTCGATGTGGCCCTGTCCTTTCAGAAACGCTGGCGGCTGGCGCGCACGATCCCGTCCGGGGGGAGCGCGGCGGCACGCCGTGTGGCCCAGTCCGAAGGGGACGCCCTGTTGATCCTGCAGCAGATCGAGCAGATGCGGCAACCGGAGATCGCCCGGATGATCGAGAAAGCGTTGCAACTGCAACCGGAGGCGGGGGCATGAAGCGCCGCGGACACCGGTGGTACTGGTTATTACCTATGACGGCTTTGCTCACCATGCCCGATGTACTGGCGTGTGACTGTGCGAATTGCCAGGCCGCCCAGGCGGCGGCGATGCAGCAGGCCTTGACCCAGATCGATGCGCAAAAGCCCATCCCGGCCAACAGCGTGACGCATGTCTACAAGAACGTCGCCTGCGAAAACCAGCTCGGCAACTACGGGACGATGCTCGATGATCTCGGCCAGTTGCTGGGCAGCGTGAACGGCGGCAGCCAGATCGTTCAACTCCTGCAAACGCTGTTCGGTACCACCCAGAGCGCATGCGGCGGTACGGGTGGCACCGTCGGCAACAATACCACCACCGTGCAATGGACACCGCCCACGAATCCGTCCGCAGTCCAGAATGCCATCAACGATGCCCAGGGAGGCGCCGGCAATGCGAATTTCCAGAATCTCTTCCAATGAGACGCTCCTGGCGGCGGCGATGGCCCTTGCGCTGGGAACGCCCCTGGCCTGGGCCGGGATACCGGGAGCGGTAACGGGAAATCCCATTCCCGACAGTGGGGCCAGTTTTGGCAACTGGGGCGGGAGCATCACCTACCTGGGCAATCCGCCGTATTCCCGGTATATCCCCTCCACGTCGGGGGTCTCTGGCCAAGTACAGTGCTATCCCGTCGGGGAAGGCGGCGGCTGCACCAACATCTTCACGGGTGGGGGCGGCTTCGCCTCCCAACAAAACATCCAGGCCTTGGGGCACCAGATCCGCGCCGACATTTCGTGGCTGGGTTATACCCTGTCCCGCAACATCCGCAACGCTAGCGCCGCCCAGGCCATGGCCAAGGAACAGGCGAACAGCCAGATGCCCACGAATGTCCCGTGCTCGGGCAGTTCGGCGCAGAGCCTGTCGTCTTCGGTGGCCGGCGCGGACGGGGCCTTTGGTGATGGCAATCCCATTTCCGGCGCGCAGTCCGTGGCGCAATCCGCGGCGGCGGGCCTGACCGTGTTGCATGCCACCGCCGGTCCGGACAAATCCTGGAACCTCCACAACCTGTATTTTTGCAGCCAGGTCGAGGCAGGGGAGGGGATCTGCGACCAGCCGACCACGGTGGATCCCAATGCGGACATCGCCGGGACCACGTTGCTCGGCACCCACGGACTGCAGGCACCGCAGAATCCCAAAACGGATGCCATCGCCCGGGCGGCGCTCATCCACAATCTGACCGACACTCTGCCGGTCCGGGTGCTGAACAAGAACACCTACCAAACGCCGGCCGGCAAGGCTGCGGTGGGCATGAAGCTGTCCTATGCCGCACGCATGAGCTTGGCACAGACCACGTTGCGCCAGATCGCCGCGCTGCACACGCCGATTCACGGCCTTGGGCAATCCCTGGATCGATCGCTGCAGCACCTGGGCGTTCAGCTCCCCAAGAATGCCTCCCTCGATCAGGTCTTTGCCTATGAGTACCGGGGAGAAGTGGGCAATCCGCAATGGTATCTCGACATCGCCAAGCTCTCGGGTGCCGCCCTGCAGCGTGAGATCGTCTTGCTGCTCGCGCAGAACCTGCAATACCAGTACATCGCTTTTCAGGAGCGTACCCAGCTCGCCGCGCTGGAGGCGGCACAACTGGCCCAGCAGACCGAAGTCGAATATCGCCCCGTGGTGAACACCATGAACCGCATCACCGCTAACAACGGCGGCAATCAATGAAGGAGCCTGCATGAACGCGATCGCCTGGATTCCCGTTTTTGCGGTTGGCGTGGCCGGTCATGCACCTCCATAAAAAGTGACCCGCCTCAGCAAACGGAGATTGGATATGAAAAAGTGGGTATGGATCACGGGCATCACAGGCGCCGCGGTTGCGGTGATCGCGGGCGCGGTAGCGCTCTGGCCAGATCAACGGCAGAAGGCGGAAGCCGTCCCGCCGCCGGCCATCGCGGCGCCGGCATCGAAAGGTCCCGTCGGGCTTCTCCCCATCCCGAAAATCATTGGTGATCGGACCATCATCGATTTTGCCGAGAACACGATCAGCAACACGGCGCTGGAGATCGGCGGGCCCTTCGGCTGGCACGCGATGCAGCGGTCTGTGCGGCGGGATTTCACGCCGCAGGCCTATCAGCGCTACCGCGCGTTTTTGCGGGATGCCCAGGTCAGCAATCGCCCGCACAGCCTGAAGATCGGCTCGTCAGTGCCTTTCAACGCGCCGGCGACGGTACGGCGGAAGCCGTACTTCTGGCAGGTGAGCTTTCCCCTGCAGGTGACGGTCGGCCGCGGCGTGACCGGAAGTTTCGTCACGCACACCTACGAGACCACGGTGCGCGTCGTGTGGCGCAAGATGCCGCCCAGGGCCGGGTCGGGCATCGGCGACAACGGCTATCCGGCCGCCCTGGCCATCGACTCTTTTGTGCTGTCTCCCCACCTCATCCTGCCGACCGCTGGAGGGCCATCATGAACGAGAGCGACTCGCGCGACACCCCGTCGAGAAAGGCGATGCCCGGCGAACCCGGCCCGGAAGACCTGATCGAGGATGCCATCCTGCCGACGGGCGGAATACTCCATCTGGGCTGGGCGCTGGATCTGCTGCTGGGTTCGGAAGCTGCCGCCGGGCCATCACTGGAGCCGGCCACGGATCCCGCGCCGGAGCCCGGTCTGGGCCCTGCACCGGCCCCCGCGCCCACGGCGGAGTCCCCGGTGTATGGTGCGGTCCATGGGCAGCGGCCGCGAGGACAATGAGGCATGAAATGGCCTGGTAAACATTCGCCCTGGTTTCCGGGATGGCTGTTGGTCGGCCTGATCGGCCTCCCCGGACCCGCCCAGGCCGCGAGCCTGTACTGGGCGCCGCCCTCCACGGACCTGTTCATGAACACCCTGTCCTGGATTCTCGGGCCGATCGTCCACGACGCCACCGGTATCGGCAACGGTACCACCACCCCGGTGTCGGTCCTCTTGGGCTGGTTCAACCAGATCGTCCTGTTCTTCGCCGGTTTCTGGGTGGCTTATGTGATCTTTGTCGGCATCCTCAAGACCGCGCACGAAGGGCAGTGGATGGGCAAGCGCTGGTCCGCCCTGTGGATCTCGTTCCGCATGGCTCTCGCGGTGGCGATGATCCTGCCGGTCTTCAACGGCGGCTATTCGGCGGTGCAGGGCATCATGATCTGGCTGGAGGGCAACGCGGTGGGGGTCGCCGACAATGCCTGGAGTCTGTCGGCCAAGTACATTGTCCAGGATCCCATCGGCGGCGTCGTGGTCAGTCCCTCCCATGTCCGGAACCTGGCGGTGGGCATCATGACAGCGGAAAGCTGCGCAGCCGCCGCCAACTACAATATCCGGACGAATGCGCTGTTGGGCGTCGCGGCGTTCGCGACCGGGAACGGCGGCGGTGTCGAACAGCAGACGCGCGCGAATTTCGTCGCCGATGCCGGCGCCGATGTCTGGAACTCCCTGAGCAACATCGCGGACGCCGTTGGCTATGGCCAGACCGTGCATCCCTGGGCAACAGCCTACACCTCGCAGGTCTGGACCCTGCCGTCCATGACTATCGCCAGCGCGCTCGATGCGCCCTTTGCGGATGTCTGCGGATCGGTGACCTACGCGTCGGGTGCCAGCGGGAACAGCACCCACGCCCAGATCGACAATGCCATTTACCGGATCAACGCCCAGCTCGTCCCGCAACTGGCCAGCAAGCTGAATCCGGTGGCGCAAGCGATCGTGATGGGCGGCACGCCTTCGGTGCCGGCGTATGACAGCGCCCTGGACAGCTATGCCAACGCCCTGGTGAGCGAAGGCGTGCAGGAGATCAACGCCATCGAACAGCCCGTGGAGCAGGGATTCCTCGCCAAGGTGAACAGCCAGGGCTTCGCCACCGCCGGAGAGTGGTGGTGGCGGATGATGAAGCTCAACGAGGTGGCCCAGAACGCCATCAACAACACCGGCACCTACAATACGCTCGGGGGACCGGGTGAGTTGGGGGGATTACTCTTCGACGCGCGCTATCACAGCTCCCAGGTGCGCCTCCTCCATTTCATCATGGACAACGGCGACAGTTATCTGGCGCCCCAGAACACGGGGACCGCGGGAATGGGCGCCATGCATACGCCCGGCGGCCTGAGCGGTGTCGCGACCTATCTGGACTACCACATCGCCCAGTCGCTCACCTGGGCGGCGAAGGAGCCGCGCAACGTCAATCCGCTGGTCGGTATCCAGAATGAAGGCTATCTGCTGGAAGCCGCGGGCGAAGAGGCGTTTTCCATGGCGATCGCGGGAGACGGCGCGAAAGGGGCGGAGGAGGGTTCCGAGAGCGGCATCACCGGCGATGTTCCGCTGGTGAGCCAGGTTGCCGGAGCCGCGGCCAAGATGGCCAAGCCGATACTCAATCTCCTGCAGACCCTCGCGGAGGTGCTGTTCGCCCTGGGTGTTTTCCTTTCGGTATGGATCCCGCTCATTCCGTTCTTCATCTGGATCACGACCATCATCAGTCTGCTGATCCTGTTTGTGGAGGCAGTCTTCGCGGCACCCTTGTGGGCGGCGTTCCATGCCAGTCCGGAAGGGCACGAAATCGTGGGCATGGGCGCCCGGGGCTGGATGATGCTGAATACGGTGGTCCTGACGCCGGTATTGATGGTCATCGGCCTGATGGCCGGGACGGGGATCCTGTATGGGGCCTCCTGGCTGCTCGACAGGACCATTGGCGGGGCGGTGCTCTCGACCTTCGTCAATGGCTCGGGCGGTTTCATGGGCCTGTTTGACGCCATCGGGGAGGCTATACTATATATTGTGTTATTGGTGGTGATCACCACTATGGCCTTCGGCCTTATTCACGAGTTGCCAGCCTGGATTCTGGCCTGGATCGGCGGATCGACCGGCGACCGGGGCGGGAAGAAGGGCACCCAGGACACGCACGGCGGTGGTGAGAAAACGAAAGGGAACATCCAGCAGCAGTTCCGGCCTAGGCGAAAGCCGTCCCAGACGGGCGGGCAGTAGTCCGGAGCGGAACACGGCACGGGATCGGAGGAGGGACGGACATGATACAATGGATACTGCGCAACAACCCATGGATATTATGGCTGGCGGGCGCGCTGCTGGTTTTCAGGTGGCTTGTGCTCCCCATCCCGCATCCCGCGTCCAAGAGTCTGCTCCTTTTGGGGGCGCTGAGTTGGCTTGTTGCCAAGCTCTGGCATCGGGTGGCTTGGGGGCGCTTCGCGCCAGCGCCGATGGCCGCAATAATATCCCTGTTCTGTCTCGCCTGGTTGCTGATCGCGATGGCCTTCCCGGCGTTGGGCGGAGGCCTATCCTGACGCATCTGCCACTTTCCCCCCAGAATGAGATCGCCGGTGTGATCCGGCAATGGTTCGTTGGGCATTAGCAGTGATGGGAGCGGTTGGGCCGGGTTGTACGTTCCACTGCTCCCGATATCACGAAGCGGCGCGTCCCCGGTGCGGCAGGGGTGCCGGAGCCGGCCCTGCCGCACCTGTTTCGGGCTCAGGCTTGTCGGTTACCACATAGTCCAGACTGGTATCCTTTTGCTGCGACCGGCTCATGGCGCCAATGATCTTTTTGATCGCATCGAAACCCTGCACCTCCGGCTCCATGCCGAGTTCCGCCAGGTCGTTTTCGATGTCCGGGCGGGCAAAGACCACGGCGGTGGTGTGCCGCATGCGGGACAGGTCCACGTAGGCTTTCTCGCGGCTCTCCATGCTGCCGTCGGCGAAGACCACGACGTGATCGGCGGTGGTGCCCTGATTGCGGTGGGTGGTGCCGGCGTAGGCGTACTCGATCTGGGCATAGCCCGCCCCTGGTGATATTTGCCGCTCCGTCCGGCCCTCCGGGATGGGCTGCCCCGGAATGATGGTGAGCTCGCTGCCGTCGTCCTTGCGGATGGTGATCTCCGGACCGTGAAAGCCCTCGCTGAGCGCGGTGACGGTCCCCGCCTCGTTGTTGAGGATCCCGGCATAGCTCCGGTTGGCCCGGAAGACCAGACGCTCGCCCAGGGCGATCTCGCGCTGGCCGAGGCTCTTGCCCTGGCGGTCGCGCACGGTGATGGTGACGGCTTGGCGGTCATCGAGCAGGCCCCGGTTCTTCAACGTGTCGCGGGCGAGTGCATTGAGGGTTTCGGTGGCGGCATTGGTGGCGGCCAATAGCAAAGCCTCCTGTGGCCGCCCGGCATCGTAGAAATTCGCCCATCGCCCGACGGCCATGGCCGCCGCCTCCGGCCAGCCGTCGGCGATTTCGATGAGACCATGGCGATCGAGGATTTCCAGTGCCTTTGCCGCATCGCCCTGACGGGTGAGCGCCACGACTTTCTTCATGTCCTCCGCTTTTTCTCCCCGCTGTCGCAGGTTTTCTTTGAGGTAGGCCACGGCATCCGGGCATGTTTTTTGGAGCGCCTGGAATGCCCCGCCGGCGTCGATGGCCTGGAGCTGGGCGACGTCGCCGACCAGGACCAGCTTGGCGCCGGATGCCAGCACTTGGGCGAGGAGTTCCTGCATCATGCGGGAACCGACCATGCCGGCCTCGTCGATGACGATCACGTCCCTGGCGCTCAAGGTGCGCGGAGGAGGGATCTGTTTCCCGGTAACCGGATCCTCGCCCGTCTTCAGGGAAAGCAGGAGGGCTGCCAGGGATTGGCTGTCGATATTGGCGCCATGAAAAAGTCCATGCGCCGCTTTTTTGGCGATGGCGGCGCCGTGCACCCGAAACCCCGCAGCCTCCCAGGCCCGCCGGGCGGCGTCGAGCATGGTGGTCTTGCCGGCGCCGGCGTGGCCCTGGATCATCTGCAGGGCGCCGATCCGGTGGGTGATATGCCAGATAGCCCGGCGTTGTTCCTCCGAGAGAGAGAAGCCTTTTTGCCAGACTTCCCGGTCGGACTCCTCGATCGCGCGCCGCGCCGTGGCGCCGTCCACCAGGTGCCAGTCCACGGCGGCCAATGCCTGGGCATCGGTGACCATCTGCCGCTCGATGGCCTGCATCTCCCGGGTCGTAAAACGGGCCGGTCCGGGGGCTTGCAGAGAAACGATCTCGGCATCTCGCCGGAGCTGCGCCACTTCGGTGCGGATCTCGGCATAGCCCATGCCGCAGGCCTGTGCCGCGACGGCCACCCGATGCCAGATGTGTCGCTCTTCAAAGGTCGAATCATGGGCGGTGAGATCCCGCAATACCGCAGCTCGATCATAGGAAGCGGCGAGCAAGCCTTGGCGCAATGCCTGGACGGTTTCCGCGCTCAGACCAAACTCGGCGGCACGCTCCCGCCAGTCGGCGGCGAGGATGGCCCGGTCGACCACTTCTTTGCGTCGGCGCGTATCGAGGGTGGCCAAAGCGGCGGCTTGGGCGTTGTCGCGTCCGCGCTCCAATAGGAGTTTCTCGATCTGCTGGCGTCGCCGGGAAAACTCCCGTTCCGCATCCTCGGAAACACCCAGGATCCGAAAGCTGTCCCCATCCCGCTCGATACCGAAGCCCATCTCCTGGAGCTGTTGTGCGAGGACGGCTCGGTAGAGGGCGCCCAGGGCCATCTTGTGGCGGTAGATCTCCCAGGATTCGATGGCGCCCCAGGTCCCGTCCAGCCGCTGCGCCAGGTTCATGAGCAGGGCGTGGGAGTGGATCTGCGGATCCTGTTCGCGGCTGCTGGCATGGCGATAGACGCCAGCGATTAGGTGCGCGAGCTCGCGTTCCTCGCCGGCGTGGCCACGGCGGGCGACCGGCAGATGCGCCTCGATGTGCCGCAATGCCTGCGCCACGGCCGTGTCATGGGCGGTGGCGATGGCCTCGCGGAGATCCCGATCGGCTACCGCCCAGACGATCGATACGCTTTTGGGTGCGGAAAAGGTCAGATCGTAGCCATAGCGGCGCTGCGGGCCGGCCTTGTCCACCAGCGCCCGACCATCTTCGGGATGAAGACCCTGCAGGAGGCGAGTCATGGTTTCGCGTTCCACGGCTTGGCCAGCCAAGCCAATGGTTTCCGCTCCAGCCCCGACCCAGATGCTGGGCGTGCCACCGTTGCTCTGACTGTAGTAATCCTCGATGGCACCTGTGCTGGTCCCCGGACGGTTCTGCTGGTTGGGCCGCTGCTCCGGTTGTTCGTCGGGGTAGTCCGCGACCTGGGCGACGTGTTCGGCGGTGGAGCCTTTTTTGGCGTGGATGGAAAGCATAGGGGTCTCCGTAGGTTGACATGAAGGTTATAGGGAGCTGGGCTGTCTGCCGGTTAGATATCGGTATGTATTGGCGATCCGTGACAGCAGGTAGCAGAGCAAATCAACAACCGCCCCACGAAGCTTTTGCGTGAATGCCCCTGCAAGAGGTCCTTCGTCGTTATGAGGTACCGGAGATCTTCAATACTGACCAAGAAGTGCGGGAAACTCTGACCATATCCAACTGAGTACGGTCAGAGATATTGATGGTTTTGGATACGCTGACGGTCACGTAGCGTGAGGGTCAGGGGGTAAACCCCCCTCAAAGAACTTGAAAAAAAGGGGGGTGCGCGCGTCGGCGCGGAGGTTGATGCAGCGACCGCCGGGCGAACCAAATCGATCCAGCGTTCTACTTGAACCGCCGGATGCGGAACCGCACGTCCGGTGGTGTGGAGGGGGCTGAGGGGTATGGTATTTGTAATACGTGGTTCAGTGGGAGCGCAGGGAGATGGTGTTGAGGGCGCAGGTGACCCAGCCCTTGGGCGAAATCAGACAGCCGCAGATGATTTCGGGTAAGCTGCGCGGCGAGCGGGGCGGCACGACCGTGAGGATGTAGGAAATCCACTCTGAAAGGCGGAGGACAACGAGACGATGAAGGGGCATGAATGGTGATTCCGAGAATCTAAACCGCTTCTCATTGGCGGACCCTTTTTTGCAAAGGGCTGGCCGCATGGTACTATCACGGCCTCAAACGCTTTTCGCGGGAAAGAGCGCGCCACGATAAAAAACCGGGCGAAGTCCGGGCTAAATGTCTAAACTAGAGTTTACAGTCAGGTTTGGTATCAATAAAGTCGGTTTGGTCTGGCTACAACACCACTCGGAATGACCGCATGACCAAGCTCACCCTCAGCCAGCTTTCCAGCCTGCTGTTCCGCGCCTGCGACGACCTGCGCGGCAACATGGACGCCTCGGAGTACAAGGAATACATCTTCGGCATGCTGTTCCTGAAGCGGCTTTCCGACCTCTTCGATCAGGAACGCGAGCAGCTCGGCCGCGACCTGAAGGCCAGGGGCATGGCGGATGAAGTTATCGCCGCGCAGCTTGCCAACCCCGACAAGTACACCTTCTTCGTCCCGCAGGATGCCCACTGGTCGACGATCCGCCACCTCAAGACCAACGTCGGCACT
>JAKAVW010000010.1 GCA_021827445.1 Pseudomonadota bacterium | reverse complement strand
GACCCTGGTTGTTTCGCCCGGCAGTACGCCTGGTGCAGAATCTCAGCGACCGGATTGGTCTGACCTTGCAAAATGGCTCACTCAACGCCTATCTCGCTTATATCGGGATACTGTTGATCGTCATTCTGGGCAGCGTCTTTTATTTGTAATAGGAAGGAGTAATGATGTTCGCAACATTCGGATATGTTACTTTTTTTGCCCTGATTGGCGTCTGGGCACGCTATGGTCAAAATTTGCTGGTGCAGACCGTGTTTGGCCGTGGTTTTCCATGGGCGATTCTGAGTATCAATGTGATGGGTTGTTTTCTCATGGGGTTTCTGTTTTTTGAGACCTTGGATCGTATCTCTGTGAGTCCAGAATTACGCACAGGCATACTTACTGGCGGATTAGGTACCTACACCACTTTTTCAACTTTTTCTGTGGAAACACTGGTACTTTTTGAAAATGGCGAGCCGGCTAAGGGCCTGATCTATGTATTTTCGACAATGGTTTTATGTCTGGGTGCGACATTTGCCGGGGCATGGATTTCGCGCAGTATTTGAGAGGTGAGTCATGACAACCGTATCTGTAGTACGTATTTACATTAAAGAAGGCGATAAACATGAAGGGCATAATCTTATGCAAGATATTTTCCGCATGCTCCACGATCAGTACAAGGTGCATGGTGTTACCGCCTTTCGCGGTATCGCGGGTTTTGGTAACAAAGGCGAGGTTTATGCTGATGACATTATGCATTTCAACGTCCATCTGCCGCTGGTGCTGGAATTTTTTGATGAACCAGAGACGGTGGACATCGTGATGCCGCACCTGCGGGAAATGGTGCCACCGGGCCATATTCTGCGCTGGGAAGCCGATTGCGGTTGCGAATGAACCATCATTACTGCCCGCTCTGTTATGCGGAAATACCCATCGGCTCGATCATCTGCCCGACCTGCGGGCAAGATGTTGAGAGCTGGGAACGCCACATACCGTACTACGACCGGTTGATTTGGGCGCTGAAAAATCCCCATTCCGAGGTGCGAATGGGGGCCATTCTCAGCTTGCAGAATCACAGACGTGCCGGTGCGGCAGGGCCGCTGGCGGAATGCGCCATGAACTGGCCTATTGATGTGGTGCAGGGAATGGCCGTTGTCGAGGCCATAGCCAAACTGCCGGACGGCGCCGAGAAAACCGCTGCCTTACGGCAATTACAGCAACATGAAGCCCATGCAATACGCGTTGCTGCAGGAGAACTGCTGGCAAAGAAGGGAGCAGATCACTATGGCCATTCGACTTAAACAGTCAGTGGATGCACTGGCAGAGCGCGTCGTCCGTAAAGCCAGTGAATACCCGCGTATCGGCGTAGCGCTGTGGATATGCCACAACGGATCAGCCCATGTTGTGCCTTTGAAGGATTCCGTACTGTCCGGCCCAGGCTTTGCTGGACCCTGCCTGTTGATTGGTCATTATCGGACACCTTGTGAACCTGAAAATATTGTCGAAGATATTGAGTGGGTAGTACGTGCTGTCCGCATGGGACGGCTACATTAGAATCACAGGGAGCACTTTATAAAATGCGTATCAGAAGGCTCGTACTGGATGTCGATAAGGCTTTTGCTCAGCCCAGTCTGTTCGATATTGCCGCCGCTATCGAAAAAGTCAGCGGTGTGGAGGGTTTTAATATTTCGGTGGAAGAAGTCGATCAGGAAACGGTCGGCACACTGATCAATGTGGAAGGTGACAATATCGATTACGCCGGTCTGCTTGCGGCCATCGAAAAAAGTGGTGCTGCCGTGCATGGTGTCGAGGAAATTGTCGTCGGTGATCGCATGGTCGATTACCGGCGACGGGCCAGCAAATGAAAATATCGCGCCGGGAGATATTTCCCATAGTGCTCGGTCTTGCCGACGGAACCTGCACGGCGCTCGTACTCGCCAGTCAAAAGATGATGACGGGCGGCATCGACGTCTGGCAGGCCTTTCGTATTGGCATTATCACCTCTGCATCGGGCTTCCTACCCCTATGGGTAGCGGAATACGCCGGGCTGCGTAGTGATCTGGTACGCATGGCGAAGCAACTGAATATGGCTTCTGCCCATGCGCTGCAAAAAAGCGACCTGGGCCTGCAAACCTTGCGTAACTCCTGGTTTATGGCGAGCCTTGCTACCGCCAGCAGTTTCGGCGGGGCGGCGATACCGCTGACGCTGGCCGTAATCTTTCCGAGGTGGATTTATCTGCCACTTTTTGCTGCCAATCTCACCCTGATGGCGGTGGGTCTGGTGCTCGGTTACTGGGTACAAGGCGCACGCTGGAAATGTGCTGGTGACGCCGTGGGGCCTTGCGCAACACACACAGTGGACGGCCATTCTCGCGGCAGTGGGTCTGGTACTCCTCAAACTGCTGGTTTTTGTGATGGTCCTCGCCCTCATCGAAACCACCCTCGCTAAACTGCGGCTCTTCCGGATCTCCGGCAGTGCGCTCATGGGCGTGCCGCAACCAACATCAGTGACCGGCTGGTACTGAAACCGATGATCGGCGCGGCGTTTACGGTGGCGAACCGCCTCGCCCGCATGCACAAGGGCCGGGTAAACACCTATGCCGCGTACATTCTGCTGGCCATGGTGCTGGTATTGATTATGGTCGGTGGGACAGGGCGCTGATGGGCGGTGGTGGCAGATTGGTGGTGACAGCGGGGTTGTCCCATCACCGCTGTCACCGAAGTTGACGGGAGTTTGAATGACCAGGGGTGTTCTATACTCGACTTAGGGCAGGTGTCTGCATTTATTGCCAGGCATTTCCGCCATTCATTTTCAGAAACCAAGGAGTCTTAACGTGAAGGATCTACGCACCAACTTTTTGGACCACGTCAAAAAGGGCCTCAACGGAAAGCCGCTGCCGCTACGCATTATTTTCTGGGATAGTCATGAATATGCCTTCGACGAGCAGCCCCTCGTCACCATGCATCTGCGTTCTGCCAAGGTCATCTCGCGCCTGCTCATGGGCAGCGCCCTGGATGTGCTCGGCGAAGGGTATGTGGAAGGCACCATCGGCCTTGATGGTCGCTATCAGGATATTCTCGCGGTGGCAGAGGGGCTGAGTGATGCCTTCCCCGCCAAAAAGCCCAGGGGGGGCATTTTTCGTAAGTATCACGCCGCCCACAGCAAATCCCGTGATGCCGAGGCCATCCACTACCACTACGATGTTTCCAATGACTTTTACAAGCTCTGGCTCGATCGCAACATGGTCTACTCCTGCGGCTACTTTAAAACCGGCAAGGAAGACATCGATACCGCGCAGGAGCAGAAGCTGGATCACATCTGCCGCAAACTCCATTTGCAGCCCGGCGAAAAACTGCTCGATATCGGCTGCGGTTGGGGTGGTCTGCTGACCTGGGCCGCAACACATTACGGGATCCAGGGCGTGGGGGTCACCCTGAGCGAGCAGCAGTTTGCCTACGCCAATGAACGCATGAAACGCGAGGGCTTGGCCGACCGCGTAGAAATTCGCCTGCAGGATTACCGCGATATTCCAGAGCGTGACTTTTTCGACAAGATCGCTTCCGTGGGCATGTTCGAGCACGTCGGTCGCGCTAAGCTGGGCGCGTATTTCCAGGTGATCAACCGGGTGCTCAGGGAAGGTGGCTGGGTGATGAATCATGGCATCACCGCCGGCCAGCAGGATGACGAAGACGGCCATCATTCCGGCAGCGATTTCATGGATAAATACGTTTTCCCCGACGGCGAGATCCCTCATTTGTGGCGCCTGGTACGGGAAATGGCGGGGCAGGATCTGGAAGTTCTGGATGTAGAAAACCTGCGCCCCCACTACGCCCAGACCCTCATCCATTGGGTGCAACGCCTGGAAGCACGCAAAGCAGAAGCCGTCGCCATGATCGGGGACAAGCGCTATCGCATCTGGGCCATCTACATGGCGGGCTGCGCCTATGCCTTCTGGCGCAACTGGTCGGCTCTGCATCAGGTGCTGGCGATCAAACAGACCAAAGAAGCATTAACTCCGCGCCCCTGGGAACGGCGCTATCAGTACCAGGAGGACAGCTTCCGCCGGGCCGAGCCGGATTGGGGGGATTTGTAAGGGGTGCGACGTACTTACATCGTCAGCGTCAGCAGGATGTCGGCGTACCAGGCGCAATTGAGGCCCAGCGATTCATCGACTTCGATATCCCGCCCCCCCATATCGATACGCGCGGAATGCACACCCAGCAGCTTCCACGGTAGGGTCTGATCACCCTCCGTACAGCGCAGCACCACCGGTGCGCCACTGCTGCCACGGTGCGTTCGCGCATCCGTGAGGAAATACCCTTGCCCCTGAAAACGCAGGCCGAAGGAAGAGGCAATGACGGCCTGCCGTACCACTGGCAGATGGTGTAGCGTGTCATGAAAGCCCAGAGGAAAGCCCACGACCAGCAATAAGCTGCCTACTTCAATTTCCTGGAATGAGCTTTGCAAATGCGCCGGTGTAAAACACTGGATCACCACCGACTCCGGTAAGTCACTGCGGTCAATCTCAATCACCGCCACATCAATCTCCCCCCCACTATCTTTACCCTGGCGCCAGAGGCTTTTGCCATCGTGGTAGAGATAAACCGACAAAACGGTTGCGCAGGTTAAATTTTCGGCATCCGTATGGAGTTCAATCTCAATACGGTTCGGGAAGTGTTTACTGGGTTTGTCCGTAACCACATGTCGGCTGGTGACGAAAAATAGTCGGTTGTCGCGGGCGAAAAAGAAACCACTGGCGCGGGTAAGCAGTCGATCATTATCAAACGTCGACACGCGGGCCGTGGTTAAGAGCAGGGATTCAATCATGGGGGTCGGGTCCTAGGATCTAGCCATCCGTCGAGAGGGCTGAACGCACCAGTTGCGGCATTACGAGAAGGCCATCAGCACCGGCTATGGCCTCAATATTTATCACTGGCGGGGAAGAGCCCACCTCTCCAAAAATCGTCGCGAAGGCGACGTCAGCGGCATCGCGTCCCGTACCAAAACGTACCAGCCCCATAGGAATCGCGGTTCCCGAAGGGTCGAACAAATACCACCCACCAGCCAAATAAACCTCGACATAAGCATGAAAATCCAGAGGGCCATAGGCGGGATCCACCCCATAATTGATGCCCGTCGTAAAGCGGGCAGGAATATTGCTGGCACGGCACAACGCAATCATCAAATGGGCAAAATCCCGACAAACGCCCGCTGTCTCGATCAGGGTGTCGATGGCGGAACTGTTGGAATCCGAGGTGTTTTTGGCGTAGGTAATACGCTGCGCCACCCAGTCACGAATCGCCTGTACCCGACTATAGCCCTGCTGCCGCTGACCAAACTCACGCATCGCCAGCCGATAGAGGCGGTCCGACTGGCAGTAGCGGCTGGGGTAAATATAGCCTAATACCTGCGCTGGCAATCGCGCCACAGGAACCTCGGCGATCTGTTCTGGCGCAGCCATATAATGGGTCAGGTCAACAGACGCCGTATAAAAGATTTGCAGTGGCCCTGTAGCAGCACTCAGCCGCAGATAACGGTTGCCCGTCGTCGGATCGGCCGCCACGGTCAGCGGCACCTGTTGATTGACCACCAGCGACTCATCGACCACCGTTTGCCGGCTCGTATGCGCGGCATGGATGTTGAAAATGAAGTCGCTGCCCGGTTCATTCACTTCATAACTTAAGGCCAGGGAGAGTCGCAGACGAATCATGGCCAGGGCACCTCTCCGCGGGCTAAATGTACGTTGATCACCGGATCAGGTTTTTCGCCGGATAGCCGATGACCCGTTCGGCTGAGTATGCCGCATTGCCGGCTGGCGATCCAACCTGGGGGCTGCGCCGTTGCAACCTTTTGTTTTGCGCTGCTTTCGCCTATGCTTACTACTGGTCCTTGCCACCTTCACCGGTGGCGTCGTACCCACCGCTCTCCACAGACGGGTTGCCAGAATGAACCAAAAATGACGAAGATGCGGGATACTGCAGGAACGCGGGGGCAACGATTGGGCACACTCGCGGTAAAAGGGTTGTTGCGATGGACAGCGCCATGGCCGGATGCCTGGCGCTCCTATTGTGGGGGCTGGTTGGGTCTGCTGGCCATGGCAGCAGTGCCGAAAACACGGCGGGTGGTGGACATCAATCTGGAGATTGCCTTTCCCGACTGGTCTGCAGCCCAGCGTCTGCAACTGCGACGGCGCAATTTTCAGGAGTTGGGGCGAACCGCGCTGGAAATGGGGCCAATCTGGGCGCGGCCCTTGCCGAAAGCGCTGGAAATGGTGCGGGAGGTCGAGGGGGCGGAGGCTGTGGATCAGGCCCTCGCCCTGGGTCGCGGGGTCATTCTGTTTACCGCGCATCTGGGTCCCTGGGAGGCAGCGGTACTGTATACCGGCCAGCGTTGGCCGATTACCGGCATGTACCGGGCGTTGCGGAACCCAGGCATGGATGCCCTGATGCGGCGCGGTCGCGAACGCAGTGGTGCCCGTCAGCTCAACAAGGAAAGAGGCATTCGCCCCTTGTGTCGCCTCCTCAGGAAAAAAGAAGTCATCGGTATCCTGACTGACCAGAATGTCGATCCGCGCGAAGGGGTGTTTGCGCCATTTTTTGCGTACCCCGCTTGCACAACTCCCGTGCTGGGGCGGCTGGCAGCACGCGACCAGGTGCCGGTTTTCGGCATGTTTGCCTATCGTTTGCCGCAAGGGTCAGGGTTCAGAATTGAATTTGTGCCACTGCCCGACAGTTTTCCCAGCGGCGATGCCGTGGCCGACGCCACCACCATGAATGCCTGCATGGAAACCGCCATTCGCAAAGCCCCCGAGCAATACTGGTGGGTGCATCGCCGCTTTAAAGATCAGCCCGCACCACGCGAACGGCCTTACTGAGCCAGCGTCAGACACCCCCGCCACCGGGCACGGGCGTAGTCTGCAAGTTTCGCTGTCAACGTCCTGTTTTCAGAACGATGGGGAACCCTTGCAAGAGATGAATGACCTCTACATACTACATCCAGGTGGCAGATCGTGGCGGCTTCGCCCCAACGGGCCGCATGCTGGGTCATCAGTGCTTTGATAATATTGGTGTCCCTGGTCGTGACCTTCACCTATTCTGATATCACCGCCAACTCTTAACCTTAAGGAAATAGCCATGAAACAACCCAATTTCGCTCGTTCATTCGCGCTTGGCTCCGCTTTTGCCGTGACCCTCGGCACCCTCCCCGTGCTTGCCGCTTCGGCGGATGCCGCAACCATGAGCATGGCGACTGCGCAGCCCGTAGCCATGAGCACCGCCACCAAAAGCGAAGGCAACTGCTCCCAGAAGATGGGCAAGGGCTCCCAGGAAGGAAATTGCTCCAAAGGCAACATGAAGGCCAAAGAAGGCAAATGCGTCAGCCATGCCGCCATCAAGGCCCACGATGGCAAATGCGGCAAGAGCTTCATGAAACAGTAATCATAGCCTGTATCTATGCCATTAAGGATTCAACGGGATGAATCTGCCCCGGTGGGATGCAGGCAGCCAACGCCTTAACACCCCATATAAAGGGAGGGGCAGTCATCCATGTTATCCGCTTTGAGCAGCAATCCCCGCACGCCCGCCAATAAGGCAGTCGGCTTGGGCCTGCGCCGCGAATTCCTGCCACGACTCCTTGCTACCCCGGAGCACGGGGTGGATTTTTTTGAACTGGCCCCGGAGAACTGGATTAACTTCGGCGGTCGTCCGGCAGCCCAACTCCGTACCCTGACCGAAAAACATCCCTTCATCTGCCACGGCCTATCTCTCTCCATTGGCGGACCAGCGCCGCTGGACATGGAACTGCTGGAGGCCGTTCAGGACTTTATGACGGAGCATGGCATCCGCCATTACAGCGAGCATCTCGCCTACTGTGCGGACCACGGCCAGCTTTACGATCTACTGCCGCTGCCCCTCACCGAAGAGATGGTGCAACATGCGGCGGGGCGCATCCGCCAAGCGCAGGACTTCCTGCAAATGCCGCTGATCGTCGAAAACACCGCCTACTACGGCGGATTCCGCCATAGCACGCTCACCGAACTGGAGTTTCTGCTGGCCGTACTGGAAGAAGCGAATTGTCACCTGCTCCTTGATCTCAACAACCTCTACGTCAACAGCGTCAATCATCGCTACGATGCGGCGGATTTTCTGCGTGCCTTGCCCGCCGAGCGTATCGTCTATCAGCACCTTGCCGGCCATGCCCGGCACCCGCAGGGCTGGCTCATCGACACCCACGATGCGGCGGTGGAGGCGCCGGTCTGGGATTTGCTGCGCCTCAGTGAACGCCTCTTCGGCCCCCTGCCCACCCTGCTGGAGTGGGATAATCAGATTCCGCCTCTGCCCCGGCTTCTGGAGGAACTCCAGAATGTGCGCCACGCGCAGGAAGCCCGTGGCGCGGCCTGAATCCGGCAGTGATCCGGCGCTGACCATGGCCCTCGCCGCGCATCTGCGCGCGCCCGCAGATCAGGACTGCCCCGCAGACTTCGATTCCCAGGCGGCGGAATTATATCGCGAACTGCTCGTCGGCAATTTTGCGGCGGCCCTGCAAGCCTGCTTTCCCCTCTGGATACGGGCGATGGGTGAGGCGCAGTGGCTGGCGTGGCGAGACGCCTTCATCGCCGAACACGCCTGTCGCAGCCCCTTTTTCCGGCAGATACCCGACGAGTTTCTCGCGTACCTGTCTGACCGGCAGGCAGACCTTACGGCAACGCTCCCCTATGCCCTCGAACTCGCCCACCTGGAATGGCTGGAGCTTACTCTGGGTGTCGCCGAGACTGACCTGCCTCCCCAATGCGACCCCGACGGCGACCCCTGGACCAGCACCGCCGTTCTGAACCCGGTGCATGCCCTGCTACAATACCGTTACCCGGTACAACGGCTGATTCTCGATCCGTCTTTCACCACGGCGCCGGGGCTCGCACCAGAGCCCAGCCCCCTTTTTCTCTATCGTGATGCGGAAGATGTCGTGCAGATGATCGTGCTGGATGCCCTGGGCCTCCGCCTTTTCGCTACTCTGCGCGAAACCCCCATGCCCGGTGCCACCCTTTTCGCCCAGTGGCGGGAGTGCGGTCTGTTGGAGCAAGCGACGGACCAGCACAGCCTGGAGGCAACCGTTCGCGCTTTTCTGCAACGGATGCAGTCCGCAGGAGCCATTCTCGGCACCATACCTACGCCCCCATGAGCCACCCGGAAATCGAGCCGGGCTTTATCGTCCTTCATGGCGACCGTCTGGAATGGCTCAGCGACGCGGTCCTGGAGTGGCTGCGCGAGCGCCCGCTGCGGCCGCTGGAAGAGGAAATCTTTCTCGTCCAGAGCAACGGCATTGCCGAGTGGCTGCAATGGACCCTGGCGGCCCATGAAGGCATCTGTGCCGCAGTGCGCGTCGCGCTGCCGGGGCGCTTTCTCTGGGAAAGCTATGGACGAGTGCTGGGCACCGGCATCGTCTCGGCCCGTTCACCACTGGACAAGACCCCCCTCACCTGGCGCCTGATGCGGCTCTTGCCGAAGCTGCTGCCCCAACCCGATTTCGCCCCTCTGCGGCATTTTCTGGGGCAATCACAACGGCCGGACGGCGCATTGGAGCGGCGCTGGCAAATGGCCGCGCAGATCGCCGATCTCTTCGACCAGTATCAGGTCTATCGCGGCGACTGGCTGGCGGACTGGGCCGCCGACCAGTCCCTGCTGCGGCGTGGCCATGGCGAGCGTACGACCCTGCCCGCCGATCAGCTCTGGCAACCCCGGCTCTGGCAGGCGTTACGGCACGACCTGCAACAGCGTGGACAGGATCAGGCCTTGGGCCGGGCGCAGGTGCACGAGCAGTTCCTCGCCGCCCTGAACGCCGGGCACCCCCCCGCAACACCGTTGCCCCGCCGCGTCATCCTCTTCGGGGCAGCCACCCTGCCGGAGCAGAGTCTGACGGCGCTGGCCGCGCTCGGGCAGCAGATGCAGGTGATTCTCGCGGTACCCAACCCCTGCCGCTATCACTGGGCCGACATCGTTTCCGGGCGCGAACTGCTGCGGCGCGAGCGCCGTCGCCAGGCGCTGCGCAACGACCGTGATCTGTCGGCCGTTGCACCCGAGGATCTGCACGCGGAAAGCCATCCGCTGCTCGCCGCCTGGGGCCGTCAGGGCCGGGATTTTCTCAATCTGCTGGACCAGTTCGATGAAACGGCAGCGCTGCAAAAACAAATGGACCTACCGCGCATCGACCTCTTCAGCGAAGATCAGGGCGGCACCCTCCTGCGCCAGTTGCAGGTGCAAATCCGTGATCTGGAGGGTATCAGGCCGGAAACCTGCACCGCGCTGGACGATGACGATCACTCCGTGGTCTTTCACATCGCCCACAGCGCCCTGCGCGAGGTGCAAATTCTCCACGATCAACTGCTGGACCACTTCGCCACCGGCAAGCTACAGCCCCGCGACGTTATCGTCATGGTACCGGAGATCGGCAGTTTTGCACCCCTCATCCGCGCCACTTTCGACCAGTATGACCGAGAGGATAAGCGTTACATCCCCTACCACATTGTCGACCTGCAGGCCCGCGACGAACAGCCCTTGCTCCAGGCCCTGGACTGGCTGCTGCGGCTGCCCGAGCAACGCTGCCGACAGAGTGAAATCCGCGACCTCCTCAACTGCCCCGCCCTGCGCCAGCGCTTTGGCCTGGAACTGGAGGATCTGCCCATTGTGCAGCACTGGCTGGCGGGTGCCGGCTGGCGCTGGGGGCTCTCGGCAGAGCACCGGACCGCACTGGGCATGCCCCATTGCGGTCCCCAGAACAGCGGCGACTTCGCCCTGCAACGCCTCTGCCTCGGCTATGCCAACGGCGACGACAGCCATTTCGCCGGGATCGAGGCTTACGGCGAGGTGGGTGGGCTGGACGCCGCGTTCCTCGGCCCTCTCAGTCAATTGCTGGAAAAGCTGGAGCACTGGCAGCACGTTTTGGCTGAGTCCCTGATGCCGGAACATTGGGGTGAAGCGGCCCGCGCCCTGCTCACCGACTTTTTCAGCGCCAGCGATGACGACGACGAAGCCCTCCTGCAAAACCTGGAAGAGACCCTGCGCCAATGGCAGGCGGATTGCGCGGCGGCAGATTTTAACGAAGCGCTCCCCCTCGCCGTATTGCGCGGCGCCTGGCTGGAGATGCTGGATACGCCGGATCTGGGGCGCAGCTTTCTCGGCGGCGGGGTCACTTTTTGCACCCTCCTGCCCATGCGCGCGGTGCCCTACCCGCTGGTCTGCCTGCTCGGCATGAACGAGGGCGACTACCCGCGGCGCAGCCCCCGCCTGGATTTTGACCTCATGGCCCTGCCCGGCATGGCCCGCCCCGGCGACCGCTCCCGCCGCGATGACGACCGCTATCTGATGCTGGAAGCCCTCCTTGCCGCCCGACAGGGGCTCTATATCAGTTGGGCCGGAAAGGATCAGCGCAACAACCACGAAAGAGCACCCTCTCTGCTGGTGACGCAGTTGCAGGATGCCATTCGCAGCGGCTGGCCGCTATCCCTGGAAAAGCGCACTTTCGCGCATCCCTTACAACCCTTCAGCCTGGAATATCTGCTCGGCAAACCAGGACTACGCACCTGGGCCCGCGAATGGTATCCATCTCCGCACAGCGCCCCGGAAGACACCGCGCTCCCCAACCCTGCCGATCTCACCCCCCGCAGCATCCGCGAACTGCTGGAGTTTTTCCGCCTGCCCGCACGTGCCTTTTACCGACAACGCCTGCGCACGGACTTCAACGAAGAAGATCTGGCAGAAGAGGACGACGAACCCTTCACCCTCAACGGCCTTGAAACCTATCACCTGCTCGAAGACCTGCTCCGCGGCGCTGAAAAGAATAGCCCGGAGACCACCGCCGCAAGGGTGCAGGCGCAGCAGCGCAGCGGTCAATATCCCCTCGCGGGCATGGCGGCGAGAACCGCGACCGTACTGCTCGACGACGCCACCGTCATCCTCGCCGCCTGGCGGGAAATCAGCGCGAAATGGACCGCGATGCCACAACGACGGGCTATTATCCATGCCCACGGCCAAATGTTGCTGGAAGACTGGTTACCCGCTTTGCACCAAAATAACGCAGGAGACCTCGCCTGCATCCAGCTCCGCGCCAGTCGCCTGCTGAATAAAGACAGCAAAAAACCGGAAGGGGATAAACTCGCCATCCTCTGGCTCCAGCAATTGCTGGCCAGCGCCGTCGGCCTGCGCTGCGGTGGCATTGTTGTGGGCCGGGATGTGCTTATCCGCGCTGAGCCGCTGCAACTGGATGCCATGGTCGCACTGGATGATCTGCTGGATCTCTGGCAGGAAGGCCTCTGCCAGCCCCTGCCGGTCACCCTCAAAACCGCCCTCGTCAGCCTGCAAGGTAAAAACCCGGCTCTGATTTACGACGGCAGTGACCGCCTGCCTGGCGAAGCCCAGAAAGACCTCAGCCTGTTCCGCGATTACCCCGACTTCGCCACCCTCAGCAGCACCCGCATTGGGTCCCGGCAGCGCGGCTTCGCTGACTATGCCGAAGCCCTCTACCGCCCCTTCGCCGATTGGCTGGAAACCCTGGAATGGCAGGCGCACCCATGACCACGATTCTCGACCCCCTGCACTTGCCCCTGCGCGGCAGCCGCCTGATTGAGGCCAGCGCCGGGACCGGCAAAACCTGGACTATCGCCGCCCTCTACCTGCGCCTGATCCTCGGGCATGGCGGGGAGAACGAATGCTTCACCCGCGCCCTCCTGCCCGAAGACATTCTGGTGATGACCTTCACTCGCGCCGCCACCCAGGAACTCAAGGAACGCATCCGTGATCGCCTGCAAAATGCCGCCCAATACTTTCGGCGCACCGACAGCCCCGCAGAGCCCGATGCTTTTCTCGAAGCGCTGCTGGCCGACTACGCCGCTCCCAGAACCCGCGCCCAGGCCGCGCACCAGCTCGCCCTCGCCGCCGACGCCATGGACGACAGCGCCATTTTCACCATTGACGCCTGGTGCCAGCGCACCCTGCGCGAGCACGCCTTCGCCACCGGCAGCGATTTCCGCGAAACCCTGCTGCTGGACGAAACCGATCTGCGCGACGACGCCGTGCGCGACTTCTGGCGGCAGGAAATCTACCCGCTGGGCGAGTCTGCCCTCAGTGAAATCCTTCAACTCTTTTCCAGCCCCGACAAAGTCCGGCAAGAGACAGAAGCCCTGTGCCGGCTCGATCCACCCCTGCCCGCCCCCGAATCCTCTCTGGCGGACTGGCTGCCCGCCGCAGTCACCGCGCCCCGACGGCAACTCGCCGTCCTCAAGGCGCAATGGGCGGCGGAGCATGATGCTTTTGCGGAATGGCTACTGGGGATCATACAAGGTCCGAAAGCGGACAACCCGCTGAACGGCAAAAGTCTCAGCGTAGCCATCGTCACGAGGACCCTCGCCGCACTGCATGAATGGGCAGACTGTCCCGAAATTCTGGTCCCCGATGAGCTGGCCATGTGTCAACGCCTCACCGCCAGCAATTTACCGTTTTACTGCAATAAAGATAAGACGATTACCCCGCCCCCCGCTGCCGCGGTACTGGATACCCTGTTCAGTGAATTAGAGACCATCACGCAACAATTCAGCCAACTGCATGGTGCTATCCGCAGCCACGCCGCCGCCTGGATCAACGCCCGGCTGAGCCAGCTCAAGGCCCAGAGCGGGCAGGCCAGCTTTACCGACTATCAGCGGCGCCTCGCCGGGGTACTGCACGACAACACTCAGGGACCGGCGCTCGCCGCCCGCCTGCGGCAGAAATATCCCGCCGCCCTCATCGACGAATTTCAGGACACCTCCGCCTTGCAATACCAGATCTTCGACGACATCTACCATGCCGCCGACAACGACCCCGACACCCTGCTGCTGCTCATCGGTGACCCCAAGCAGTCCATCTACGCCTTTCGTGGCGCCGACATCGACAGCTATCTGCAGGCCCGCCGTCTGACCGAAGGCCGTCACTACGCGCTCGGCACCAATTATCGTTCCAGCCACGCACTGGTCAGCGCCCTCAACGCCCTCTATACCGCCGCTGAACAGACTGACCTCCAAGGCGCTTTTGCCTACGCTGCGCCGGGCACCAACAATCCACTCCCCTATCAGTCGGTGCAGGCCCATGGCCATGAAAAATGCTGGCAGACCGGCGGGCTGCCCGCCCCGGCACTCACCTTCTGGGCAGCAACGGAATCACTCACCAAGGACCATTACAAGGCGCTGCTGAGCGAGCAGGCAGCAGAATGCATCGCCACCCTGCTCGCCGACCCGACCGCAGTTTTCGCCGAAGATGGAAAAAATTCAAAGCCAGTCCAGCCCAAAGACATCGCCATCCTCGTCCGCGACCGCCATGAAGCCGCCAGCATCCGTCAGGCCCTCCACCGCCGCCAGTTACGCAGCGTCTATCTCTCTGAGCGGGAGTCGGTGTATAGCAGCCCGGAAGCACGGGACCTGCTCCTCTGGCTGGAGGCCGTCGCCGATCCTGAAGATGCCCGCCGCCTGCGCGTCGCCCTCGCCCTGCCCCTGCTGGACCAGCCCCTCAGCACTCTCGACGCCTTCAATCAGGACGAAACGGTCTGGGAAACACAACTGGAGCAATTTCAGGACCTGTCCCGGCAATGGCGGCGGCAGGGGGTGCTGGCCATGCTCCACCATAGCATCCATCAGTTTGGTATTGCCGCCCGGTTATTGACGCAGCCTGAGGGCGAACGCCGCCTCACCAACCTGCTCCACCTCGGCGAACTACTGCAGCAGGCGAGCGCCACCCTCGACGGCCCCGAAGCCCTCATCCGCCACCTGCGCGAGGCCATCGTGGCCGGGAGTGATCAAAGCGACGCCCACATCCTGCGTCTGGAGAGCGATGCCGAGCTGCTGCGCGTAGTCACCATTCACGCCGCCAAGGGCCTGCAATATCCGCTGGTTTTCCTGCCGTTCATCGCCACCAGCAAAGCGGCCAGGGCCAGCCCGTTCACCGTCACGCACAGCGCGGAAGGGCAACTCGCCATCCGCTGGGAAAGCGGCGACACGGCAGCCGCGGAAAGGGCACGACTGCAGGAAGATCTCCGCCTCCTCTACGTCGCCCTCACCCGCGCCGAACACGCCCTCTGGCTGGGTCTCGCGGCACCCAAGAACGCGGGAACGCCGATCTTTGCAAGCAGCGCCATCGCCCACCTGCTGGGCAGCGAACGCCCCGCCCGTGATCTTGCCACGTTGCTCGAAGACTGCGCCCGACTTTCCCCCGAAATCCGCGTCGAGACGCTCACGAACAACATCCCCACGACGCTGGCCGTGCAGCACTGCAACAACACCCTTAATCCGCCTGCGGAATATACCGCCAGCTTCGAGAAACACTGGGGCGTCGCCAGCTTCTCCCATCTGGTGCGCGATCTCGCTGCCGACCCGTCGGCGCCACTGACACCCCGGCGCGCGCAGATCGGCGCTCCCTGGCATCGCTACCCGCAAGGCATGAACGCCGGCACCTTTCTCCACGAGCAACTGCAACGCCTGGCCCTGAACGGCTTTGCCCAAACCGGTCAGGACCACTTTGCCGAACCACTGCACAAAGCCTGTCGCCAGGCTGGCCTGGGCGATTGGGCCGAGGCGACCGCCAAATGGCTGCAAGCCATCGTCCACAGCCCTCTCGCCCCCCTTACGGCAACCCTCCACGACCTTACGGATTATCAAAGCGAAATGGCCTTCTGGTTTCCCAGCGACGCCCTGCGCAGCGATGACCTGGACAGGCTCTGCAAACAGCACATTTTTCCCGGCGCAGAGCGCCCCAAACTCCCCCAGCGCGTCATCCACGGCATGATGCGCGGCTTCATGGACCTGGTTTTCAGCCATGCCGGGCGCTATTACGTCCTCGACTACAAATCCAACGTCCTCGGCGGCAGTGATGCCGATTACCACGCCGAAGCCCTGCGCAGCGCCACCCTCAGTCATCGCTACGAACTGCAATCCAGCCTCTACCAACTGGCCCTGCACCGCCTGCTGCGCCAGCGCATGGGTAGCCGCTACCGGCCCGGAACCCAACTCGGCGGCACCCTCTTTTTCTTCCTGCGCGGGCTGCGAGGACCGGAGCAAGGCATGCTCCATCTTCCCGCCGATCTCGCCCTGCTCGACGCCCTCGACGGCCTCTTCGGCTTGCCGCAGCGTGCAACCAGCCATGAGTAAACCCATGACCTCCGCCATGATGGACCAGCTCCGCACCTGGACTGAGGAAGGCTGGCTACGCCCCCTCGACCTTGCCTTTGCCCAGTTCCTCATCCGCCTGGACCCGCAGGCCCCGGCCCTCCTGCCCCTGGCGGGCGCCCTCCTCGCGCGCCTCGAGGGGGCAGGGCACACCTGCATCGCGCTAGATGACCTCCTCAGTGCGCCCGAACGCTTCCTGGACTGGCCCGCGCCGGGGCTCGCGCTGCTGGCGACCACGCTCGGTCACTGGCCCCACGCCGCCGCATGGACAGAAACCCTCGCCCAAAGCCTCTGCGTGCAGGTCACCGAGCGCAACACATCCGACCCGGCAAACAGCGCAGAAACGCCCCTGGTCCTCAGCACCGCCCACCTTTATTTGCGCCGCTACTGGCGCGACCAGCAATTCATCGCCGAAACGCTGCGCCAGCGTGCCCAACAGCGTGTCGCCGATACCGCCAACCCCGAGGTCTTAAGACCCTGGCTGGAGCAGCTTTTCCCGGCATCTGACGAACCCGGCGATGAATTCCCCTGGCAAAAAATCGCCTGCGCCCTCGCCCTGCGCAGCCACTTCGGCATCATCACCGGCGGCCCCGGCACCGGCAAAACCTACACCGCCGTCCGTCTCATGGCCTTGCTCATGGCGACCAACACCTCCCTGCGCATCGTCCTCGCCGCCCCCACCGGCAAGGCCGCCGTGCGCATCGACGAATCCCTGCAGAGCGCGGTCAGCACTCTTCCGCAACTGGGCCGGATACCCGACATGGCCGCCGCCTTCGCCCGCCTGCGTCCGGCGCGCACCCTGCACAGCCTGCTCGGCGCCCGCCCCGACAGTCGTCGCTTTCGTCATGACGCCGCCAACCCCCTCGAACTTGACGTGCTGGTGGTGGACGAAGCCTCCATGATTCATCAGGAGATGATGGCCGCCCTGCTCCGCGCCCTGCCACCCATGGCCCGCCTCATCCTCCTCGGCGATCAGGACCAGCTTGCCTCCGTCGAGGCCGGGGCCATCCTCGCCGAACTCTGTCAGGGCAGCGGTGAGTATGATGCCGAGACCTGCCACTACATGCAGGCCAGTTGTGGTGCCGCACCGCAGCCCGGCGACAACGGCTCCAGCCCCCTTGCATCAAACATCATTCGCCTGCAACGCAGTCACCGCTTCAACGCAGAAATCGGCGCACTGGCGGATGCCGTTCACAGCGGCCACCCCGAAACCGCCATCCGCATCCTGCAAACCGAGCAGACCAGCACCATCGCCTGGCAACCCGTCCCCGCCATCCACCAGATACTGGCACTCGCCCGCACGGAAAGCGCCTATGGCCGCGTCTGGCAGGCTGCGGGCCAGCCGCCGCCCAAAGATCGGCAACAACATAGCGCATGGGTTAACACCATCCTCAACGACTACGCCGGCTTCCGCATCCTCTGTGCCCTGCGCCATGGCCCCTGGGGCGTTACCGGCATCAACCGCGCCATCGAAGACTACCTGCTGCGCCAGGGTATCCTGCAGAGCCGCGGCTTTTGGTATGCTGGCCGCCCCACCCTCGTCACCCGCAACGACCCCAGCCTCGGCCTCAGCAATGGCGACATCGGCATCGCCCTGCCCGACCCGGATAAGCGCCTGCGCGTCTATTTTCCCAACAGTGACGGCCTGCCTCGCACCATTCTCCCCAGCCGCCTCAACCACACCGAAAGCGCCTGGGCCATGACCGTCCACAAGGCGCAAGGCTCCGAGTTCGCCCACACCGTCCTCATCCTCCCACCCGAGGACAGCCCCGTCCTCAGTCGCGAGCTGCTCTACACCGCCATCACCCGCGCCCGCACATGCTTCACCCTCATCGCCCCGCGCGAGCGGCTGGAAAGTACCGTTCAGCGCCAGACGCGGCGTATGAGCGGGCTACATGCGGCTTTGTACGATCCCAGGCGTTAAATGTCACCGGCGTTATTTTGGCAAGATTGCCCAAAAGCGGCTAACTTGTCTTTCTGAATAAACATAATCTGTGCCATATTATCAGTATTTTCTCAATATCTAAGATCCCTCTCCCCACAGGAAACCATGCCTGAGCGTACCCCCACCTCCCCTGAAACCGCCCTGCGCGCCCTGCTAAAACACCAGCATACTGAAATTACGGCCGCCGTCGCGCGGTCTGTTGATCTTTTTTACGCCCGTGCCGCCCGCCATCCAGATATCAGCACCATGCTGAGTCGGTTGTCGGCCAAGCAGGTCGAACGACTGAAAGCGGAACAGCGAACCCAATCCCTGCTCTGCTTGCAACCGGATAGCACCGGGGAACTCCGCGAGCGCGCTCAAGCTATTGGCCGTGCACATGCCATGATGGGCATCCGTACGGAATGGCTGATCAGCAGTATGGCGCTTTACTCGGACGAACTTCTCGGACAACTCAGTCCGTTTCTGGAGGTGGAAACTTCTTTACGGCCACTGATTCTGCAACGCCTGGCAGAGGATCTCGCCGGACAACTGCAGGGCATGGAATCCGCCGCTCTGGAAGAGCGCCAGGTTATGGAGCACATTGATCTGCTTCTGTTAAGCGATACGCCAGTGGACGCCCTGGCATCACGAATGCTCAATAAACTACTCGACATTCAGGGACTGGATGGGGCATGGATTGGACGCCCCGATGCGTCTGGTCGCCTGATAAGCGACGCCGTCGCGGGGACAGGGCTTGCAGACTATCTCGGCAGCGTCGAAATCCGCGTGGATGACAGCCCCCTCGGACAGGGTCCAGCCGGGCAGGCCTGGCGGAAAGGGGACGCCATCATCGTTGATGACTGGACTACCGACCCCAGCACCCAACCCCGGCAGAAAAGTGCCCCGTCCTACGGATGGCGCGCCAACACCACCATACCCATCCAGATCGACGGCAGCGCCTACGCCCTCCTCGGCTTTTACAGCCATATCCCCGGTTTTTTCAGCCACCCCAACCGCCAAAGCCTGATTCGCCATCTTGCCGTCATGCTGGGCGTCGCCCTGAGCCGCCAGCGCCAGCAAAAGCATTTAGAGCGCATCAACAGCCTCTACCGCACTTTTCTCGCCGAGGGCGACATTCTCATCCGCGCCCGCTCAGCAACGGAAATGCTCCGTAAAACCTGCCAGCGTCTGACTGAAGGCACCCTCTTTGGTACCGCCTATGTGATGCAACCTGATGGAGAGGGCTGGTTCCACCCACTCGTCGCGGCCGGAGCCGGCAGCGGCATACTGGGCAGTATTCATGTTAACGCCCACTTTGGATATGCACCCAGCCTCATCGCGGATACCTGGCAATCCGGGCGCCTGCAGTATCGTAACGACTATCTGAGCGACCCGCGCCTCCATGCCCAGCACGAAATACTGAAGCGTAACGGCTGGGCGAGCATGGCCGTGGTCCCGGTGCATCGCGATGGTCAGATTTGGGCTGTGATGGCGGTCACCAGTCCGGATAAAGGCATTTTTGACCGTGAAATCCTCAGCGCCATCGCTCGCGTGGGCAAGTTACTGGGCCATGGTCTCGACGAACTGGACCTCAAGGACCGCATCGACAAAGAGCGCACGGTACAAAGCTGGATGGCCCGCCACGATCCACTGACCGGTCTGCCCAATCGGGTCGCGCTCCTCGATCGTATCCCCGAAGCGCTGCAACGCGCCCAGCGCGAAGAGAAACTCCTCGGTATCTGCATGCTGGATCTGGACGATTTCAAGCCCGTCAATGATCGCTATGGCCACGCCGCCGGCAACGCTCTCCTGCAAAGCTTCGCGCAGCGCCTGCAGACCGTGCTGCGCCAAACGGATTTTGTCGCGCGTATCGGCGGTGATGAGTTCGTCCTCGTCCTGGAAAATATCAGGAATATGGAAGATGTGGAAAAGGTCATGGACCGGGTGGGTCTGGCCCTGGACAATGCGTTTCAGCTTCCGGGCAGCATCGAAGTACATATCAGTGGCAGCATAGGCATTACCTTGTACCCTTTTGATGAGGGTGACTCAGAACAACTGCTGCGCCACGCGGATCAGGCCCTTTACGCCGCCAAAGCGGAAAAGCAGCAACGCACACGGTTCTGGAGTGTCTTTCAGGGTGACGATGAAATGTCGATGATGCAACAGCGACCCTATATCGAACTGCTTCATCAAGGCGCGCTAGTGCCGTATTACCAGCCCATACTGCATTTGGCCAGCGGCCGGATCATCGGTGTCGAGGCTCTGGCACGCCTGCGCCAGGGTAGCGAGATTTTACCTCCTGCGGTTTTTCTCGGTCATCTGGACCACGCCGCCGGGCAATTCCTTACGGAACAAATGATGTACCAAGCCCTGCTCGCGGCACAGCACTGGGAAACCGCGGGTTTCCCGCTGGAAGTCGCCATCAATGTCCCAGCCGAAGTACTGCTCTCCAGTACCTTCCTTGAACGTATAAAAGCAACGATCACAGAGAGTCCCCTCCCGGCGGAGCGGCTAACGCTGGAAATTCTGGAGAGTGGCGAATTCCTGTCACTCAACCTTGCCAAAAATCGCATCGCTCAAATTCGTGCCATGGGGGTGCGCATCGCCCTGGACGATGTGGGGAGCGCATATGCGTCACTGCTCCGCCTCAAGGAAATCGCCGTCGATGAAGTCAAACTGGACCAGAGCTTCATCCAGGAGATTCCGCAAAACCCCGCCGATCTGGTCTTCGTCATAAGCGTCGGCGCCCTCGCCCAGTCCATTGGCGCGCGCTATGTGGTGGAAGGCGCAGAGACCGCAGAAACCGTCAATGCCTTGGCCGTATTAGGGGTGGAATGCGTGCAGGGCTATGCCATCGCCCGTCCGATGCCGGAAGAAGCCTTGCTGGAGTGGCTCCGTGCCTGGAACGGCATAGCCCAAGACACCCAGCCGCGCACCCTGCTCGGCGCCTATGCGTCGCACCTGCAGTTTGACGGCATCTACCGCCTCGCACCGACGATACTTGGTCAGATACAAAACCTCGAAGATGTTTGTCAATGTCGGCTGGACGAGTATCTGGATCGTCACGACTTGCAGCAGTCCGCACTGGGCAAAGCCCATCAGGCCTATCATTATTGCGTGGGTACCGCCCACTCTGCCGCGGAACTGGACATCTGCCGCCAGCACATGGCGAGTGCGATGGCGGTCACGCAGCAACAGATCGCTGAAACATGGATACCCCCCGACGGCACAAACTGACGCCCATCACTAGGTGATGCACGGCGATGGGTTTTTCTACCGTTGGCATAACCGCTTCTGGTCGCCGTCGGATTGTTGCTGGCCCGTGTTCTGCGGATGCAAAAAACTAGAGATTTACCCCTTCTTCTTTCATTGCTTCCATAAAATGCATGTCGGTTTTGCTTTCCTGCATGAATTTATAGAGCAAACCGGCGACCAGCCCCCCTAACGGGGTTGCAATAAGATAAACCCATATATGGGGATAGTAATCACCTGCCACGGCAGGACCCAACGTCCGTGCCGGGTTGACGCTGGCTCCCGTGAGTGGTCCCATGAAGGTGACAATCATGACCAAAGTAAAGCCTATGGCCAGCGGTGCGGCGTTACCGGCACGATCGCTCATGGCGGTATACAGCGCGGTGGTGGTGAGAAAGAACGTCCCCAACGCCTCCAGCATAAACCCCCCTGGGACAGATATCAGGTTTGTGTTGATGGTTGTGGCACCCAGGTGCCCCATTGGTCCGTGCAGCACCGTGAGCAGTGCAAATCCAGCGGCTATTCCGCCAAGGATCTGAGCAATCATATACATGCCCGCATCCCGCCAACTGATTTTTCCCGCTATGGCACCACCAAGAGTGACCGCAGGATTCACAATGCCGCCGCTGATGTCCCCGAATACATAGGCCGCAATCATGATGGCCAACCCGTTCGCCAAAGCGATATCTATGAGTGGTTTACCCATGGCCGCCGCGCCGCCACCAAAAAAAATAAGTCCAAAGGTACCAATGAATTCTGCCGTCATTTTGCGCATCAATGGGTGCATAATATATCTATCTCCGTATTGGTGCAGGGAAGGGATCTGTTTCACAAAATGCCCCACCACCGATAACATAACGAGAATAATTCTCGTTATCTATTATGTTCAGCAATGGAACTGTTAGCGCAGTCTATTCGTTCTACAGATAGAACCATTCTATGACACCCGATTATTTCCAAAAGTTCCATGTCCGTGAATTGATCGTTGAACTTGACCCCAACGGACCGATCTCCGCAAAGTCTTAATCGTATTGCGAAGTGGTTCATTTCGCCAGTAACTATAAGAATCTACTATTATTACCGCTTGAAGCAGGGTTAATTAATAGCTTGACATTCAACCCGCTTAACTGTTTTATGGGGCATGACAGGCGTGTGGATAGAGCGGAGCGTTGAACGCTTTATTAGCAGAAAGCGTCATGGAGCAAAATTCACAGTCATTATAGGGAGGGGATTTTATGGGTAACTTTAAGCAACTCATGCGGCTGATTTATGTGGCGGCATTACTTTTTGTGGGTGCTTCCATGCTTTCTGGCTGTATAGTGGCTCCGCCATATGGGGGTTATTATGGAGGCCATTACGGGGAACGGGGCGATGGGTGGCATCACGGTGAGGATCGCTGATCGCAACTGCATCCTGTGCAGTGCGTTAATAGTAACAGACGGACATTATTAACACGTATTTTTTTGACATGTGGGGTCCTATGAAAAACCATTTATTGATAACACCATTATTTCTCCTGGGGCTCACCTTCTCCGTTACCCCCAGCGCGTTTGCTGACAACCAGAATTATGCTCCTGGTTACTATATGACACCACAGACTTACTATGGTCAACGTTCAGACTATAGGTCCCGCGATGAGCACCGATACAGAGATGGCGAGCAGCACAGAGAAGATCGGCGGCAAGAAGAGCACAGGCGTCGATATTATCATCGTGGCGACCACTAACACTTTCAGAGAACCCGTCAGCTCAATAAACAAGCGAGCCATACGAGATACGCCACGCCTCCTGCGCCGCCCGCAGCAGGAATGCACCCAGGTACAGTACGGGAGCATTCCAAGGGTGGCTTCCAGGGGGATAAATATTGCGGAGGACCCCTTGCTAGGGCCTGAATACTCGCAATACGACGGGAGATTTAATGGTATGCAATGCGGCCATAGCAATATGGCCCCACCAATATAACCAGACAAATGATGACAGAAAGTCATGTAATTTCTTGGGTAGTTGGTAAATACCTATAGGCGCAGCCACCCCGTAATTGGGAATCAGGAAAAACATTATAAATCCTAAAATGGCCATGCCAGTCACGGCCAGCAAACCGAATCCATGCACCATCCCTGGCAAACCACCGCGCATCCCACTGGGAGGCAGTCTTCTGTCTACCAGCCCCTTTATATCGCTGCATACATTTTCCAAATACTCTCCATTGTATGGGAAAAGATGTGATCGCAGCTTCTTAATACGCACAATTTCGAGCCAAAATGCCAGGATAATCAGCGTCGCAAACATACCAACCCACATGTGCGCATGAAATAGCAAGTGCCGGAATGGAAGCTCACCGACCTTTTTCCATATGGCCTTCATGGCGAGCTCGCTAAAAAGCAGGAAAGTCACTAAGATCGGAA
>JAKAVW010000305.1 GCA_021827445.1 Pseudomonadota bacterium | reverse complement strand
TTTTTCTGGGCCTGTGGCGAGGCGGACAACGGCTGCGCCTTCCTGGAAACCGACGTGCGTGCGCATATGAACCCCATGCGCATGGAGATCATAGCTTCGGCTACACGAGATCTCGCAGACAAGCTTGCTACCCCATGCCCGGTCTGCAACACGCCCGGCTTCCAGATCGTGGAGCGCGTCCCAGGCCTGCCTTGCGAAGGTTGCGGCGCCCCGACCCGGGATACCTGGGCGGACATCCACCGTTGTGGCAGGTGTGGCCACCAGGTCGCGCTGGAACGTCTGGAGAAGGCCGCTCCAGCGGGTCACTGCGACTGGTGCAATCCATGATTCCGAAGCGGCATGGCAGCCATGTGACGACAGCCCGAATGGAGGTGTATCGCGTTATGATGACTACGATTACCGAAGCAGGGCGGGATATTTCAGTAACACGTCTGTTTCTTTTCGTTCGGAGAACAGACGACCTTGCCAGTGCCTGCCAGCAGGTCGAGGAGTTTCTTGCATTTTGTCGCAGTCGCCAAAGCGATCCCTTTGCCAATGAACGTTTCTTGGGAGTCTGGGTGGAGGAGCACATAGTCACCAGTCTCCCTCAAGAGTGGGTACAGCCATTGTCAGCCACTCAGACCCTTCTTCTAACGATGCGGGAGATTTTTGCATTATGGGGTATCTGGTCAGTCGCCTCGATGGATGCGGTATGCCTGGAGACCAATGAGGGGATGGCCCTTTCCCACAATCTAGTGCTTGATGCGCTGATTGCACTTACGCAGGGGGACGCCGGAACAGTTGGCGCTTATTCACCGGTCTTCGCGCGTGGCACGCCAATGGAACAAGTGCATGCAGAGATCAAACAACTGAATTTTCTGTATCCGCTTCGGATCGCAGGCCCGGTTTATTGCGACCCGGATACGGGTGCTTTGTCCTTACAGGACGAATTGTCATGCCATTGAAAAAATGAACACGGTAAAACCCGACGCGGATGGTTATACTCCGACTTTGTGCGCCAGGAGGGTACCCATGGTGAAGCGATTCACTCTCATACGCCCCGACGATTGGCATCTCCATCTTCGGGATGGCGCGATGATGGCCGCGGCACTCCCCGACACGGCGAGGCATTTTGCGCGCGCCATTGTTATGCCCAATCTTCAAACTCCCATCACGACAGTCGATCTGGCGCAGGCCTACCGCGACCGCATCCTCGCGGCACTCCCAGCGGATATGCGCTTCGAGCCGCTCATGACCCTTTATCTCACGGACAATATGCCGGTGTCCGAGATCGCGAAGGCAAAAAACAGTGGCTTTGTGCAGGCGGTCAAGTACTACCCGACCGGCGCGACCACCCATTCCGAGCATGGTGTGACCGATCTGAAGCGTGCCTATTCAGTGCTCGCGGCGATGGAAAAACTGGATCTGCCGCTGCTGCTGCACGGCGAAGTGACCGATTCGGCGGTGGACATGTTTGACCGTGAGGCGGTGTTCATCGACCGGCACCTCATGCCGTTGACGCGCGATTTTCCCGGCCTGCGCATGGTGCTCGAGCACATCACCACACGCGCGGCGGTCGACTTCGTTCGGCAGGCCCCCAACAACGTCGCCGCGACGATTACCGCGCACCATCTGCTGCTCAACCGCAACGCGCTATTCGAGGGTGGGTTACAACCACATCATTACTGCCTGCCGCTCCTGAAGCGGGAGACGCAGCGCGCAGCGCTTGTCGACGCAGCCACGAGCGGCAACCCGAAGTTTTTTCTCGGCACCGACAGTGCGCCGCATTCGCGTCAAGCCAAGGAGTCCGCCTGCGGCTGCGCTGGCATCTATACCGCGCACGCTGCAATGGAACTGTATACCGAGATTTTCGAGCGCGCCGGTGCGCTTGACCGGCTGGAGGCCTTCGCAAGCTTCCACGGGTCCGATTTCTACCGGCTGCCGCGCAACCGGGACACCCTCACCCTGGAGCAGCGGAGCTGGACGGTGCCTGAAGAACTGCATTTCGGGAAGGACACGGTCGTGCCGCTACGCGCCGGAAAAACGATGGCGTGGACGGTGCTGACATGAGCAGGCAGCGTGCTGGCCCGCAGGATTCGGTAAATTTCCGCTGCATTTTGCTGCAGCTTACGCATACTCAGGAGGGTAATGATGTCTGACAACCGCAGAAGCAAGACCATCACGCAGGGCGTGCAGCGCTCGCCCAACCGGGCCCTGCTGCGTGCGGTGGGGTTTGGTGATTGGGACTTCGACAAGCCTATCGTCGGCGTGGCGAACGCGCACAGCAGCATCACGCCTTGCAATATCGGTATCGGCGTGCTTGCCGCCCGTGCGGAAGCGGCGCTCAAATCGGCTGGTGCCATGCCGCAAACGTTTGGCACCATCACCATTTCCGATGGTATTTCGATGGGTACCGCCGGCATGAAATATTCGCTGGTGTCACGCGAAGTGATTGCCGACTCCATTGAAACGGTGTGTCAGGGCCAGAGCATGGACGGCGTGCTCGCCCTCGGCGGCTGCGATAAGAACATGCCGGGCGCAATGATCGCCATCGCCCGCATGAACATTCCGGCCATTTTCGTTTATGGCGGCACCATCAAGCCGGGCCACTACCGGGGCCAAGATCTGACCATCATGAGCGCCTTTGAGGCGGTGGGGCAACACACCGTCCATAAAATTGACGACGAAGAACTGCTGGAAATCGAGCGTCGCGCCTGCCCTGGCGCGGGCTCCTGCGGCGGCATGTATACCGCCAACACCATGTCTTCCATCTTCGAAGCCATGGGCATGAGCTTGCCGTACTCCTCCACCATGGCGGCGGAGGATGCAGAAAAGGCGGAGAGTGCGGCACAGTCCGCAGAGGTATTGGTAAGCGCCATCCGAAAACAAATCCTGCCGCGCCAGATATTGACGCGGCAGGCGTTTGAAAACGCCATTGCGGTGGCCATGGCCGTGGGCGGCTCCACCAACGCGGTATTACACCTGTTGGCCATTGCGCATGCGGCACAGGTACCACTCACCCTTGATGATTTCGAGGCCATGCGCGGGCGTGTGCCGGTACTCTGCGACCTGAAACCATCGGGCCGTTACGTCGCTACCGATCTGCATCGGGCGGGCGGCATTCCCCAGGTGATGAAAATATTGCTCGCCCACGGCGTGTTACACGGCGATGCGCTGACCATCAGCGGTCAGACGCTTGCGGAAGTTTTACAGGATGTGCCGAGCGAAGCGCGTACGGATCAGGAGGTGATACGTCCGTGGAATAATCCCATTTATGCCCAAGGGCACCTTGCCATCCTGAAGGGCAATCTTGCGCCCGAGGGCGCGGTGGCGAAAACCACCGGCTTCATGGCGCACAAAATCACCGGTCCGGCACGGGTTTTTGAATCCGAGGAGTCGTGCATGGAAGCGATCCTGGCGCAGAAAATCAAGCCCGGCGATGTCGTGGTCATCCGCTACGAAGGGCCCAAGGGCGGACCCGGTATGCGCGAAATGTTATCCCCCACCTCGGCGATCATCGGCGAAGGATTGGGCGATTCGGTTGGCCTTATTACTGACGGCCGCTTTTCCGGCGCCACATACGGCATGGTAGTCGGTCATGTCGCGCCGGAAGCCGCAGTGGGGGGCACGATCGCACTAGTCATCGAGGGAGACTCGGTGACTATAGACGCCGGACAGCGTTTGCTGCAACTCAACGTGTCTGATGAAGAAATCGGACGCCGCCGCGCCGTCTGGCAAGCACCCGCACCGCGCCACACGCGCGGCGTTTTGGCGAAGTACGCCAAATTGGTTTCCTCGGCCAGTAAGGGGGCCGTAACAGATTGAACGTTAGAAACGAAAGGTCGTATGCGCTGATGCGGCGCGCGCCAGTCGGTCGCTTACTGCCTGCCAGTCGGCACCGCTGGGTGGTGCCTCAATCAGCAGACCATCGAGCCCTTGCTGATCCAGAGCGCGCAACTGCGCGTAGAGTTCGCGGGCCCACCCTGCCGGATGCGGCGGCATATGGTGCCGGAGGCAGGATTCGGGCAACTGCGTGGCGGGCATCGCCAGCACCCCGACGCGTTGCCCCTGCCTGAGGCGCCGGCATATTTCCGCTTTCAGATGCCCCGTCGGCACCAAGTAGAGAGGGGTTCTTGGGGCGTAATGGGAGCGCAACATCCCCGGCGCCCGCAGCGCATCATTTCCCTGCGGAATGACGGGCTGCTCCAGGACCGCTTC
>JAKAVW010000304.1 GCA_021827445.1 Pseudomonadota bacterium | reverse complement strand
CTTCGCAGGAGGCTGCGAACAGTCTCTTCTCCGGCGGCACGAATAATCCCAGTCTTTTGCCGTAATCCTATCGCCTGACCCGCTGCTGATCTATACCTCGCATCGGTCGGCAGGGCCACGTTACCGCATTGGCTTACAAGGAGATGAGAGAGATGAAAAAAACATTATTGCTTGCGATGTTGGGTGCTATGCTGGCGGGTTGCGCACACCAACCTGTATACACCGCGCACTATTATCGAACCCATAAGTTAGCGCTTAAAAAGGAAATTGCCTTTTGCGGAAAGGCGGAAAAGCTGTCGGACAGCGAAGAAAAGAACTGCCAAACAGCAAAAACTGTGCAGTCAGATGAAGGTGCGGCTGCCATTTTCTCTGGCGGCACAAACAACCCGGCTTTGCTGCCGTAAGGAAAATCTCCAATGCGTAGACTCCAAAGATTTTCATGGGTCGTAGGAATGCTTTGGTGTGTGTTTCCTGCCGTTTCATTTGCGGCGGGGACAGGGACTCTATCTCAGGTGCAAACCGCGCTGAGCGGCAAGATACTTCCTTGGCAAAGCATCATGCAGACGGCGGCCACGTCACTCTTTTACGCATTGGCTGCCGTTGAGGTTTCCGTCCTTTTTCTGAATCATGTCCTGCAAAAGCGCGGGCATGAGGACCTTTTTTCCGGCATCATCAAGAAGGTCGTCACACTGGGCTTTTTTCTGACGGTGCTGGACAATTCCGGCACCTGGATTCCGGCGATTATTAACGGGTTGGCTGGTGGCGCATCCGCTCTGGGTGTGACGGCTGTAACACCCGGAAAAATCGCGACGGAAGCGCTTCAGGCGTTTCTCGGGATCGCTCTGGCTCCGGTCGCCGCAGCTACTCACGACCTGGGCAATACCCTCAGCGATATTTTCAGTGGAAACTTCTCTGGGGCTTTCTCTTCTGCGGCCAAGACCGTTGCCAACAGCAACCCGGTAGCGCTCCTGGTGAATACGCTTTTGTGCGGAATCATTGGCCTGTTGGCGGGTCTTGGTATTCTGGTCATGGCGCTGGAGTTCTTGATAGTTGAAATCGAGAGCTATCTCGTCATATCGCTCGGCGTGATCATGCTGGCCGGCGGCGGTTTACGCTGGACATCTAAATATGTAGGCACGTATTTCGACTATGCGGTGAATGTGGGTGTACGACTTTTTATATTGACTGCTCTGGCGTTTCTGGTGACTTATAGCCTCGCACCCATTATTCAAACGACCCTGGAGAATGTCACCAATCCCCTGCAGGCAGGCTTTGAGGTGCTTATATTGGGCGCCGTCATTGCCCTGCTTCCGCGCAAGGCGTCCAGCATAGCCAGTAGCCTGTTGAGCGGCCAATCGTCCTTTTCTGGGGGAGAACTGGCCAAGGAAGGTGGGATGATCGCCGCTGGAACGGTGGCGGCAGGAGCGGGCGGGGTGGCCCTGGCGGGCGGACTGGCTGGCGGGCTTGCGGGAGGTGGATTATCCGCAGCAGCGGGTGCTGGCGGTGGTGCTGGCGGCACTGCCGGGGCTGGTGGCAGTCTTGCAGGTGCTGCAGGTGCCAGTGGTGGGGGAGGGGCAGCGGCAGGCGTTGCCGCCCCAGAAGCGGGGGCGATGTCGGCAGGCGGTGGTGCCGAATCGGGAGTCGGTGCGGGCAATGCTGTACCGGCTCCGAGTGCGCCCGCCAGTGGCGGGGCTAGTGGTGGCAGAACGCCTCAAGCGGCCAAGGGCGTACAAGCGCCTGCTCCCGAATCCAATGCCCCGGCAACCGGTACAGGCGGGCAGGGTGACAACGGATCGAGCGCGAGCGAGCCCGGTTCCGATGTGCCCACCAATGCCGTCCCGGCTCCGGCTCCAGTCAGCGCACCTTCTGGTGATGGACAGGGGAGCACTCCGGTTGCCAGCGCACCTGCAAGTGCGCCAAGTGGCGGTGCCCCTGGTGGTTCGTCCAGTCCGACCCCGTCCGCGCCAGAGTCACCCACCATAAAGGATAAGCTACATAATTATGCGCTCGATAAGTTTATGCAGCCCATACACCACGCAGAAGATGTAGCGATTGGAGGAAAGGATACGCCAATTAAAGGCTCAGGGATAAGCACAGAGCACGGGAGTGACTTTAACTAAGGGTATTGCGTGCTTGTCCTTGACATCGTGAAGGAATGCTAGTGGTATACCACGGCGATGGTGTCATTTGGGTTCTGGCAATGGGGGGCGGCAATGTCATCTATACCGAGAAGCGATTGGGAGTGGCGCAACCCCAAGGATGATCAGGCAGACCGCGCTCGAAGAGAGGCGAGTATCCGGAGATGTTCCGAGCAGAGAGATCGCGAGTGGCGCGATAGTCAGCAGAGAAATTCACACCGCATATCATCATCCAGTGCATCATTAAGTGGGCATACTCGGGGGCTTTTGGACCTGCTGTTCACGCTCGGCTCTGTGGCCTTCATTCCCGTGCTGCTTGCTCTGAGTCCGCTGCTGTCCTTGCTGCTCTGCGGCTGGCTTTATTACCATGGTAGACGGATGCTCTCGTCCATTGTCCTTCTTCTTTTTGCTGCGCCTGCAATTGTCGTGATCGTGGCTGTTGTGATACATGTCCACGCGGACCCCTCCTTGGTTTTGGCTGGCTGGCAGGCGCACATCGCACGGAACCCCGACCAGGCCCGCTGGACCGGTCTGGTTCGGGACTTTGTGGGCGTGTGCCGCTGGTGAGAGGTGATAGGAGCCCGAATCCTTATTATTGACGGTCTAATGGTGTGTTACGGTGGTTTGCAAGCATGTTGACGCAGAATAACGACTGGATGGTATTGACCACGATCAACGCACCACGCCACATTATGGTGACGGGTGATGATCTTGAGGCTTGGCTGCGCGACAGCTCTGCGGGAGACATGTCTTTGGTGGACACCATGGGGTTGCAGGCGTTCTTTTATGAGTGCGATCTCGGGGCGCAGCTTGGCTTTTTGCAGGGGCGCCACATACCCGTGAAACAGGCACTTGCCGCCCTGGATCAGTACGTTCGCCCTGGATTCCCTACGGGCTTTCATTTTCCGCTGGATACCTGGGCTGCCTGATGGATTCCTGGGAACCCCTTTTTGACAAGGCCATGTTGGCTATAGACTCTCTATCGCCCCATCTGCCCATACCCGAATGGACCATTGGCGGTGGTACGGTGTTGATGTTCAGGTATCATCACCGGTTAAGCCACGATATAGATATTTTCATCACGAATGCACAATATCTGACCGCTTTGTCTCCACGTCTGAATGACAAGGTTGAAGACCTCACAACCCGCTATCGTGAAGACTCTCAGCACGTCAAGCTGATTTTTGATGGCTTGGGCGAGGTGGACTTTGTAGCCGCGCCGCGACTGGTGGCGAACTCCACTCATACGGCGACTGTCCATGGGCGTAAGGTCATGCTGGACAACCCAGAAGAGATCATCGCCAAAAAGTGTTTCTATCGCGCGGACGGGTTTACGGCGCGCGATGTATTTGACCTGGCGGTATTCTTGACGAAGGATACCGCTGTGGCAAAAAAGAATCTCGGCATCCTCACCGCGCGCTCTGACGACATACAAAGACGCCTGGCGTTTTATGCCGACAACAAGGCTCATTGGGAGAGTGAAATTAGCCGCATCAGTCCTTTACCCGGTTTCAGCCAATACCCACAACAGGCATTGAGCAGGGTGCAGAAATTCTACGCCAGCCCGGAAAAGTGGCTCAAGTCTCAGGCATTGGATAGATAAGTCCAACCTGGAACGTCAACAAGCAGCTACGGATCAAGGCGCTCACGCACCTCCCATCGGTGTTTCAGGTGCAGACGAGCTTGCTGGGCTGAGGAAAAGCTCACCAGATTATCCCCCCAACCCTTGATCTATACCCACAGACATTGCCTTGGACAACTATGGTCGGGCTGCATATCATGTCGAGCACCTTTTTTTTATTTCTGATGCTTGGGGGACTATTCTGGATGGGTCAATTCATCTGGTTCCCTGGTGGTGAGGCGCTTCTCGGGTTATTCGTTCACGATACGCAGCTCCCAACCGGGCCAGATGAAGTCTGGGCGGTGAATTTATATCGAGAGACCTTTTCTCCAGACTGTGGAGCGCGCTGGGTACAGTCTCTTATGGTGGACATCGCTTGGGCGTCGTGGGCTTTCCTTCTGGTTTTGACCATGCTCGGCACATTATCCGTGGGGGGTCTTC
>JAKAVW010000303.1 GCA_021827445.1 Pseudomonadota bacterium | reverse complement strand
AAGGCCTCTACCGCTAGCCGGTCTGCAGCAGTTTCTCTCTAGTTACGCCTTTGATATGGGTACACATCCAGCCAGCCTGTTCGGTTTATATGCGGGCACACTGAAATTGCATACTGCCATAAAAAACATGTTACTGATCAATTCTACACAACTTGACATTGCGTCCTTGACGGATGGTCGCCTGTGTCGCGGTCATGGCGTATTACATCGTTTTGGGTATGGAGACGACAGCCACATGGTGCAAATGCACGATGACTATCACCTTGCCCTTGGTACCGTTGCGAGCGATATTCATAATCGTGGTGCATGGGCTATTATGGAGTCCGCTCTGAATAAGTTTCTGCAAGCCCTTCTGGATGCTCGGCAGTAGATGAAGATCGGAACCGAACACCAGAATTTTGCATCAAGTTATATTTAATTGGGTGGCGCAAGTCTGGCTGCCGTATATTCCAGCGTTGACGGAACGCAATGAAAACTATCGGGCTTATATCCCCAACAGAAGGTGAATCTTGTCATTAGCCGAACCTCCAGACCTTCCCGTCGGCCTTCTTGCCAGCTATTACGAGTTTCTTGCGGCAGGTGTCGAAACCTTTATTGTGGCCTTTTATAAGGCGCAGGGGGCTATTCCAGAGCGTGCGCAGGTGTTAAACCGGCTTTCTCCGAAACGTTATCAGCACTTGCGCGAGGCACAGGCACGCCATCTGCGCCTGCTCTTGAATCCGAAAATGGAGACATCCTGGCACGAGGACGCCCATCTGGCGGGCCAGATCCACTATCGTCACGGCGTGCTGCCATCCTGGGTGGCCGATAGCTACGCCCTCTACTGGCGCCATCTTCTGGAGCAGGTAGAGCGGCCCGAAATCGCCGCAACGGATCGCCGCCCCCTGCGCGCTTTGCTGGTGGGGCGCTTGCTACAGGACTTGGCCTGGCAACTTGAAGGCTATGCCGAGGGCTCCAGTGGCGTCCGAGATCTGCTCCTGCATTTGGACCAGTTATTGGTCGGTGCAGACTCCGAAACAATACTGATCCCACAGATCATGGATTTTCTCCTTCGGGAGGGCGGCATAGACGGCGCCTGGCTCGGATATCCGGATAGCACCGGGAAAATAGCCGTTACGGCGAGCGCTGGGGCGGGGATGTCAGAGTATCTCGCAACCATAACGGTCAGTATTGACGATACGCCTCAAGGTCAAGGCCCTGCTGGGCGCGCGTGGCGAACGGGGCAGGTGCAGACCACTTCAGACTGGGTCGACGATGCTTCCATGCAGCCTTGGCAGGAGCAGTCTCGGCCTTTTGGCTGGAATTCCAACGCCGCCATCCCTTTGACGGACTCTGGCGGAAAGAAGCGGGGCATTCTGGCGCTGCTGAGCCGGGAGCGGGGCTTTTTCGGTCACCCTGACCGGCAATCGATCCTTGCGCATCTAACCGCAGTCTTGGGGCTCGCATTGGAGCGGTTGCATCTGATCGCGGAAGAGGTGATCCACCGGGAAGCCCTGGAGCGCCTCAATACCCTGTATCACGCTCTCATGGCCGAGGGGGAGATCCTTCTGCGCGCGCGCAACGAGCGAGAACTTCTCAGGGAAACCTGTCGGCGCCTCACCATCAGCCATCTCTTCACTGCCGCTTGGGTCGGGCGCCCTAACGAAGACGGGGTGATAAAATACCTCACCACTGCAGGACGTGGTGCCCAAGCTATCGACTCCATCCATCTGAGCGTGGCGGATACGCCAGAGGGTCAGAGCCTTGCCGCCCGGGCTTGGCGTAGTGGGCGCCTGCACTATAGCAACGACTATCTTGCGAACTCCTCTCTGGCGTTGTTGCACGACCAGTTTCTGCGGCAGCACTGGCGGGCTTCCGCTGCCATTCCAATCCATCGGCAGGGGCAGATCTGGGGTGTCCTCGTGGCCATCGCCGATTGCGCCGGGGTTTTTGATGAAGCGATCCTGGGGCTGCTGGCGCGGATCACCCGGCTCCTCAGTCATGGCCTCGACGAAATTGATCTCCGTGCACGCCTCGACGCCGAGAATAGCCGACAGGCTTGGCTCGCCCATCATGATCTCCTGACCGGGCTGCCCAACCGTGTCGCCCTGTCCCAGCGCATGGCGGACGCCGCGGCCCGTACGCTTCGCCATGAGCGGATACTGGCCATAGGCATGCTGGATCTCGACGACTTCAAACCCATCAATGACCAATACGGCCACGCCGCCGGTGACATTCTGCTGACCACTCTCGCCGATCGTCTCCAGAAGACTTTGCGGCAGGTCGATTTTGTGGCCCGCCTAGGCGGTGACGAGTTTGTCCTCGTCTTCGAAGACCTGAGAAGCATGGATGAGCTGGAGTTGATCCTGTCCCGGATCCAAGGGGCAATCGAGGCGCCCTTTATTCTTCCTGGAGGGGAAAATGTGACCGTGCATGGGAGCCTGGGACTGACCTTCTACCCCTTTGACGACGGTGACCCCGATCTGCTGCTACGCCATGCGGACCAGGCCCTCTACAGCATCAAGGAAGCGAAGAGAAACCGGCAGCGATTCTGGGCTTATTATCGCGCAGATACGGACATGGACGTGACCATCCTTCGGCAAAGCATGAGCACCCTATTTGCTGAGGGAGGCTTGCGTGTTCATTATCAACCCATTATCGATCTCGAAAATGGTCAAGTGGTAGGCGTGGAGGCATTGGCGCGCTTGATGGACGGCGCCGGTGAAATCCTTGCCCCCGCCCGCTTTCTGTCTTTCCTTTCCGTAGACGAGCGCCGCGCCCTCACCCGGGCGGTTCTCGCTCAATCGCTTCAGGACGTGGCCGCCTGGGAAAAAACGGGTTTTCCACTCGCGGTATCCGTCAACGCGGAACCGGAACTACTCACCCATGACGCCTGCTTGCATTGCCTGGCGGAAACCGTGGGAACGAGCGGGATCGATCCCGCCCGCATCACCCTGGAGATACTGGAGAATGGGGATTTTTTATCTATCGCCAGCGCACAACAAAGGTTACTGGAAATAAAAGCGACCGGCGTGCGTCTCGCTCTCGACGATGTCGGCAGTGCCTACTCCTCCTTGCTGCGGCTCAAGGAGCTTCCGATCGACAAGATCAAGCTCGACCAAGGTTTCGTGCGGGAATTGGCGCAACAGCCGTGCAATCTGCATTTTGTGCATAGCCTTCTGGGTCTCGCTCAGAGCTTGGGGGTGGATTTCGTAGCGGAGGGTGCGGAAACGCCGGAAATTCTGGATGCCCTGAGTGCCCTTGGCGTATCACAGGCGCAGGGGTACGCCATCGCGCGCCCCATGCCTGCCGCTGGAATGCTGTCCTGGCTCCAGGCGTACACCCCGGCGCTCTATTATGGGCCAAAATCGCTGCTCGGACTCTACGCCTGTCATTTGCGTTTCAGCGACACCGTAAAGACGCTTCTGATGCAGGTTCCGATGGTTTCCGTATCCATTCTTTCAGAGATTGCCGCCACTAGCCCTGTAACCCGCCATATTGCCAGTTTGGGTTTGGGCACGACTCCCATAGCCCAAGCGTATCTTCGCTATCAGGAGGCGATGGCTGCCATTCCTATCGATACAGCCTCGAAAAAACCCAACCTGACCTTGACTAATCAGGCATCAACGCTGTTTCTAGAGTGCATCAGGGCGTTCCTTGAAACAGATAAAAGTCATGATTTGGCCGGTTTTTGAATCGGAATCACCGGAATGATCTTAAACAGCGTACAAAAATAAAAACTTTTTTGAATACTTTGTTTCGGTATATTTTTGGCCCAATTCGGCTGGCCGGTATCTCCATAACCCTGTCTAACGTTCATGGGGCTTGAATCGCCACCCAAAATGATGAAAAATAAACCGTCCATTTTCTTTGCCAGCGGTTAGGGGCGTCGAGGGTGGTGCTTGGCCGCGGCAAGCGAGTGGCGTCATCGTTCTATAATCTTCTGCGTGCCTCATTTGTGGCATACAGCATGAGCGCGTCCTACGCGCGACATCTTTTGCACATTAATGGCCATGCTTGTCTTTCGCCAACACCCAGAATGATGAAAGAAAACACTACTGTCCGGAGATTTGACCCAGACCTCATAGTAACCGACTGAAAAAACAAGTCGAAATTTGCTCGGGTAGGTGTCACCGACTTCAAAATGGCGCAAAATGGCCCATTTTCAATTTCGGAGCGCCCATGTATTCTGGAAAATTGGTTATGGCACAGCTTTTCGATCATCTGCCTATGCATACAT
>JAKAVW010000302.1 GCA_021827445.1 Pseudomonadota bacterium | reverse complement strand
CAAGGCCCATCAACTCGCGTGTCAGTCCCTGAAGGGGGCCCATTAACCGGAGAGCCGGATGCGGTAAATCCGCACGTCCGGTTCGGAGGGAGGGCCAGTCCGCAATAAAAGCGGACTTTCCCACCTCTATTATGACGAATGGTGCTCCGGAATCTACCCACCCACATCGTAGGACTGAGCTAACTGCTGCCGTGGACCAGTGAATTATTTGTAACCATTTACGGTGTAGTGCGTAAAATGGACATGGAATTCTCCCCATGGTGGCAGGATATCATCTCGACCGCACCGAAACACCTTGCGGTGGCTGGTAAAGGTTTCCAAATCTCAATTTTCAAATTCCAAATTTCAAATCCCAAATCCCAGAAAAACAGCGGCAAACGTAAAGGCGTGAACGATTAGAGAGAATACGTTTGCTTTTGTGCCCAGGAATATTCTGTTCATGTCCACAGGTGAAATATACTACAAGACACTATTATTAACGGTTCCGTCATCGACGGTTCAGAGATCGATCACGTGTGTCCGAGCACGCAGCAAGGTCATAAACTTTTCCACCGGCCCGCTCCAGTGCCGGGTTTTGAGCCATAGAATATGCAACGGCCGCTCAATGTCCCCGTCGGCCAACGGTACCGTCACAATTTTTTTGGAACCGCCGGTGGCATCGGCATCTCCCACCGCCAGTGCGGAAATAACCGCCACTCCGGCTCCGGCGGCCACCAGTCCCTTGATAGCTTCCGTATTGGCTAGCTCCATAATCGGCGCGAGCTTTACGCCGCGTTTAGCAGCGGCTTGCTCAAGAATCTCGCGGGTACCAGAGCCAGGTTCCCGGATAATCAGCGGTTCCTGTGCCACCATAGCCAAGGTTACGCGTTTACGCCTGGTTAAAGGATGATCAGCCGGAACAATGGGCACCAATTGATCTTGCCAGAATACCCGGCTGGCCAGTTCAGGATGATCAATGGAGCCTTCAGTAAATCCCAAATGCAGAATACCATCCAGCAGGGCCTGCTGCACTTCCGCCGTATTGGCGATCCGCACGCCCAGCGTCACGCCCGGATAGGCCTGCCGATAGGTCGCCAGCAATCCGGGCAACAGATAAGAGCCTATAGTGGTGCTGGAACCGATAGTCAGACGTCCTTGTTTGACATCGCGTATATCGGTAATGGCATGCTCCGCTTGAGCATACAAATCCGCCAGCCGACGGGCATATTGCAACAGGGTTTCGCCGGCTTCGGTCAGGACAACGCCCCGTGCTTGCCGGTCCATGAGACGCAAGCCCAGTGATTTTTCCAACAACGCCATCTGCATGGATACCGCCGGCTGGCTTATGCCGAGGCTTTGCGCCCCCGCGCTGAACCCTCCGGTATCCGCCACCACCAGAAAAGTCATTAATTGATCATAGGTCATGCTATAATCATATATGATAGTAGAGTAGACTACAATTGTTTTATTTGATATACAGCCTCCACTACTGTCCGGTCATAAGTCCAGTAGTAGTAACTGGTTACGATCATGCGTGGTGGATTTGCGCATCCCTTGCGACGAAAATAGTTCATTTATCGGGGTTTTCTGCATAATTGTTACGCTGAGAATTTGCAAAATATCGTTCAGTGGCTGTGGCAGTTGATGACGGTGTTTGAACTCTGCTACCAGCACGTACACCAGCACCGCAATCCAGAGTTGTGTCTGGACCGCATTGGGGCTGGTGCCGAAAAACGCCTTGACGTGCAGGTGTTGCTTAACCCATTTGAAGAATAATTCAATCTGCCATCGCTTGCGATACCGTAGCGCGATGGTCAATGGATCAAGGATCAAATTATTGGTAATGAAGGTAAAGCGTTTTCCAGTGTCCGGATCGGTATAACGCACCCTGCGCATGGTATCCGGATAAAGTTTCCGCGACATCGGCCCGCGCAGTCGGATGAGCCAATCCGATGAGATTGTTCCGCCCTGTGGAACCGCAAGGCGCTGGCCCACACCAAAATTCATGGTGCGTTTAGCACGGGTAATAAAAAATGCTCCCGTTGTGTGCAGGCGATAAAGTCGGGCAAAGTCGCAGTAACCTCGGTCGACCACATAGAAGGCACCGGACTGTGCAATGAACTGATCAAGCATCCATAAATCATGCGTCTTGCCGTGGGTAACCCGCATGAACACAGGGATTCCTGTATGGAGATCGAAGAGCGTATGCGCTTTGACCGCAGCTTGGTACCGACGAAAGACCGCCCATGGAAACAACTTAAGACATAGATCAATGGTCGTGGAATCCAAGGCATAGATATTCGCTTGCAGCCGGGCCAAATCGCGATCCACCGGCAGATCGACGCGCGCCCTGGCGATCAGATTCAACGCCAGGTCTTGAAAGATACGATAATTGCGTTGTTCATTGGCATCGGCCAAAGTGCTTCGGGCTATGATCCCGCGGATACCGCAATGGTAACGCCGCGCTCCCATCGCCTGGAGGCAGGTGACGGTCTCGCGGAGACTCGAACGCGTCGTGAGTTGGGCGAAGATCATGCATAGCAACTGATCCATGCAAGATAACGCTCGGACACGTCGATTGCCGTTATAACGCCGCACCGCCAAGTCAAAAGCCTTGCGTGGAAGAAGTTCCACGAGTTCAGCAAATACCGTTCGCCCCTGATTCATGAACAACTCCTTGCGATAAAGTCAAGCACAAATTGTCCGCAAAGTTGCGCGAATCAGCCGGTGAAAATCAAATCGTGTACCACCTCACATAAGCGCAAAACCCATATAATATAAGCACGAAACCAAGATTGCTATCATCTTTAACCGGACAGTAGTGATTTCAAATCTCAAATTTCAGATACGTGCTGGGATACCGCGTCAATCTTGCTCGCACGGGTGTGGTGGCAATCCGCGGGCAGGGGTCTTGCAAACAGCCAGCACGTAGGCGTGAACGGTTACGCAATTTCGATGGCCAGATGGGCCGACTTCTCCGCATATATCTGCGTGGTGTCAAGACTGGCGTGTCCCACCCGGCCTTGCAACTCTCTTCCCTCTGGCCGTTAGGCGGGTTCAAAAAGGCGATTCCCGATACCGCATAATACGGAGAATTCCCACAAAACGCCCGCAATAAACAGTTCTATTGGTGTTGTGTCGCCACGATTTTTTCGTCCGCGGGCGAAAAAATAGAGCGGGAGTTTTGAGACAGCAGAAACGAGAGAGAGGTAACCATAAATTTTGGTTAAAGCACCATAGTCGCCACCAGTTTGCATATTCGAGAAGTATTCTGGGATCGCGGGCGTCTCGCCCGCCGTCGCCCCCAAGAGCTCTGTTTACTCGGCAGTACCAATGGATGCTCTGGAGACAAATATCGATTTGAAGACCACAATTTCGGGCTGCACTCAAGTAGAGCACTTTAGACTGGAACAAATATATTGCTGCCGCAAACCAGTTCAACCCCTCCTGCGGTCTGCTGTCAACTCTCTACTTTCAAGGTCCGTATTATAAGGTGGTGGTCAATGTACAATATAATGGACATAATCTCATGTATGTATTCAGAGGTTTTACAAGCGATTGCCGGTCACTGCCCAGCGTGGCGGCGCTGCGAAAGTTTGCCATTACACGGGGATGACGAGGAGGCTCCGGTTTTTATCTGGCCACATTTATATCAACGGTATCGCGCCGGTTGTTGTCAAGGTCCATGGGGCATGGGTATAAAATAGCTGGGTATTTTTCTGGAGTCGCATGACCAATTCCGTCGGACATCACATCACAATCCTTGGCGCTGGAGCTACCGGCACATTATTGGCCTCTATTCTGGCCCAAAATGGACACCAGCCCACACTGTGGGGGCGGCGTCCGGAATTTATGCAGGCCTTGGCGGAGAAACGGGAAAATATCACGTATCTGCCCGGCGTGCCCATTCCGCCGCAAGTGCGGCTTACAGCTGATGAGGCCATGGCGTGCGCCGCCGGCGAACTGATTATCTGCGCTGTACCCACACAGTTTATCCGCACCACGCTGGTTCGATTGGTACGGCATATTCCCCCCGGAGTACCGATCATCAGCGTTGCCAAGGGTATTGAAAATACCACGCTGCTGCGCCCCACAGAAATTATTACGGAGATTTGTGGATTACGCCGCGTGGTCGCTCTCGCCGGGCCGGCCATTGCCGGAGAAATTGCCGCAGGTTTGCCGACAACAATTGTGGCGGCCACAACGGATTCGGTCTTGGCGAAATGGACCCAGCAATTACTGAGCACCG
>JAKAVW010000301.1 GCA_021827445.1 Pseudomonadota bacterium | reverse complement strand
CCGAACAAGAAGCCGATCTTCAGGATGGGGATATGCTGATCCTGCGCATACAGCGGTAGATACGCCTGCAGCGTACCTACGCCGAAATAGAGGGCGGCTTCTATCAGACTCACCAGACGAATAGCCGGATCGCCGGTGATCTGACGCACACCTTGGGCGGCTACGCGGAGGACTTCGCCGGTAGACCGCCGACCATCATGAACCGGCGCATCCCGTGGAAAAGGCAGGATCGTCAAAAGCGCAAGAAGGCCAATGCCTCCCGAGACGACGAAGGCCGCGGCAAAACCCAGATGAGCGAGTGCAACGGCGCCAATTACCGGTCCCAATACGACCCCGGCATTTTCGGCTGCCCCATAAAGACCGAGCCTGCGCCCACGCTGCGACGGAAAGGACTTGGCTACCTGCGCCGATGCGGCGGGGGCGTAGAGCGCCGTGGATAGACCATGGAAAAAGCGAACAGCCAGCAATTGCGGCCAAAACCACACCAGCAGATACAAAAACGGCCCTACCGCGGTCACCATCATTCCGGCCAGCATCAACCGCCGAAAACCAAATTGATCCGCTAGACTACCTGCAGGCAGCTTAACAAAGATCCCGGTGATGGTCACCGCCGCGACCAATAGGCCAATGACCGCCGTTGGCGCCCCCAGATGCCAGGCATAGAGGGCGGTCAAGGGACTGCGGATCATTTCGTAGCTTAGCCGCCCCCCAAAACCCGCGCCGCACAAGAGCGGGAACCACCATGATGGACCATCCGCCCGAGGCGGCGTGCGTGCGCCCTCTGACCTGCCGCCATCATCGGCCATGGGCGCACCTGGAAAAGCGGTCGTGCCTCACCTGCGGCATAGAGGGTTTTCCCGGAACCTCCCAGTTGCCAACATAGTGATATCTTTCGGCCCGTCCTTTACCCATCGCCGACGAACCAGATGATCTCATCCAGAATATCCCGTCCGCAGCAAGACACCCGATAAGTGCTGACCAAGATGCTGCGTGGGCTAGAGATCTGACAGTTGAATGGGCGTTCCGGTAGCACATGCGCGGAATCATTGGGACATATCCACAGATGTATGCTATGTCCCACATAATTCCTATGCCTTCCGCAATACACGCAGGGCTAGGGCGGCCGATTGCTTGAGTGTCATGTCTTCGCCCCTCTCCCGATACAAAGGAACAGTTCGGAACACCAGGGCTACCCACGGAGCAGATCCAGACCGTTGGCATCTTCACCACCAAGTCAGGCATGCGTGGCATTGGCCCGCGCAAGATCAGCCAGGATCATGGCGCGCGCATCTTCCGCACCCTGCCAGCCTTGCAACCTTACCCATTTGCCTTGTTCCAACTCTTTGTAATGTTCAAAGAAATGGAAAATCTCGTCGCGTAGATAGCTGGGTAGGTCACCGATATCCTCTATATGATCATATCCACCAGCCACCTCGTGGTGAGGAACGGCGATAATCTTGCAATCAGTACCATGCTCATCCTCCATAAGCAGAACGCCGATGGGGCGCGTGCACATGATGGCGCCTGCCTGTACCGGCTGGGGGGATACCACCAAAATATCGGTAGGGTCCCCATCTGTAGAAAGCGTATGGGGAATAAAGCCATAATTCGCCGGGTAGTGCATGGCGGTAAAAAGGAAGCGATCAACCAGAATCACTCCGGAGGATTTTTCGAGTTCATATTTGACGCTCGAGCCCTGTGGAACCTCGATCACGGCGTTGACGTCATCCGGCACATGCCGGCCAGTCGCTATATTTTTCAGATTCATGATTCACCTTTCTGAATAAATGGAACCCGTATGCTTCGGCCGATTCCGACCGACGCGGGGGCCGGTTAAAGGTCACCCCACTGAGGTTCGGCCAAGCGGAAGCTGTCGTCCTGGTATTGATAGCGCCGCTCCCATGGCCGAGGCGTGAGTTCCGATCGGGTCTGTTTCACCGCCAGCACCTGATGCAGTGCTAACCAGTTACGCCAGAATGCATAGGCGCAACCTGCCATGTAGATGGCCCAGATGCGATAGCGCTTCTCGCCGATCATGGCAAGCGTCTCCGCCTTGCGCCCCTCCATCCGCCGCACCCAGTGGATGAGGGTCTGGGCGTAGTGGACACGGAGATTTTCCACGTCCAACACCTCCAGGTGTTGCCCCGCCATGTCCCGCACCACCCGCCAGAGATGGGGGATTTCGCCGTCGGGAAAGACGTATTTATCCATGAAATCGCTGCCCGAGTGATGGCCGTCCTCATCATCCTGTTGGCTGGCGGTGATGCCGTGGTTCAGGGTCCAGCCGCCCTCCTTGAGCACTCGCTGGATGGCTCCGAAATATTCCGGCAGCATGGCCCGGCCCACGTGCTCGAACATGCCCACCGAGGATACTTTGTCAAAATGCTCCCGCTCGGGGATGTCGCGGTAGTCCTGCAGACGAATCTCCACCCGATCGGCCAGGCCTTCCCGTTCCATGCGTTCCTTGGCGTAGACGTATTGCTGCTCGCTCAGCGTCACACCCACCCCCCGAATGCCATAATTTCGGGCCGCCCAAGACAAAAGCCCACCCCAGCCGCAGCCTATGTCCAGAAGTTTTTCGCCCGGCTGGAGATGGAGTTTGCGGCAGATATGATCAAGTTTTTGCTCTTGGGCCGTATGGATGTCCTCCTCGCCCGTCTTGAAGTAGGCGCAGGAATAGACCATGTTGCGATCCAGCCAGAGGCGGTAAAAATCATTGGAGACGTCGTAATGATAGCGGATGGCTTCGGCGTCCTTGGCCTTGCTGTGGGCGGTGTGATATTTGCGGAAGATGCCGCCCTTGGATTTTTTGGCCGGGAAGGAGTCGCCGAGTTGCTCGGCCACCGCTAGGATGTCCTGATAGCGCCCCTCGATACCAATACCCCCTTCCACATACCCCTCACCCAGCACGTCCAGAGCGCTGCCCATAAGTATGCGCGAGATGAGCTTGGCGGAATGCAGATGCATGGTAACGCGGATGTCCTGGTTGAACGCGTATTCATGGCCATCCCAGAAGAGGATGCGCAGAAACAGCGGTTTTCCGTTAAGACTATTTTTGATGTGGTCCAAAAAGTTGGTGCGTAGATCTTTCACGTTGAGACTCCTGTCCTTTCAAGCCGAATGGCAGAAATACCCGCTCATCAGTGCGAATGTCTGCCCCTAAGTTAACTACTGTCGAACACCCCCGATCGTTCAAGCTCCCGTCAACGTCTGTAACAGCGGGTTACGGGATAAGCCCGCGGTAATCATCACCGCATGAAAAGTGCCCTCCAGGGTGGCAATGGCGCCAGCGCGGCGTCCGAAACCGCCATTCACTGGCTGGCATGCACGCACATAGGCCATGATGGCCTGCGGATACAACGGCGCGATGTGGAGATGCACCATCTGTAGTAATCCCCAGAAGATGGCCTCCAGACGGGTGCTGGCGCCATCGGGGCTGAGACGCAGGCCGAAAGTGGCATCTTCGCAGGCGTGCAGGAAGCTTTGATCCCGCGGGCGATAAGGCTGGCCCAGAAGCCGCTGCAAGGCCCAGGCGTTGCCGCTGTCGATCAGGTTGGGGTGACTGCCGAAGCCTCCGGCGGCGGCCTCCATGCTGTGCAGAATCGCTTCAGCGCCGCTACGCATGATTTCGGGCAGGGGCGCAACCGGGGCGAGCAGGCGCTGCAGTTGGACGCAGCGCTGCCAGTCCCGCAGCGTCTCGCTGTCGACTGTGTCATTGCGCCCTGCGGCCTGCGTCGCCCAGTTCAGTAAATTGGGACGCGGATCCCAGAGCGGGGCAGCGGCCAGCAGACTCAGGGCGCGCACACCAAAACTGGCATTGGTCAGGCTGGAATATCGCCCCTGATCATCTTGCAGGGATTGCAGCCAGCGGATCAGCTCGGTGCTGCGGGGAATGGCCATGCCCCAGAAGCGGAGTACGGCAATGGCGTAATAGGTATCCGGCGCGGTGGACTCTTCCACCCCCCAGACCCGGTAGAAGCAGAAGCCGCTATCTGCCGACTGACGACTCAGCACGTAGTTTTGCGCCCGTTCCCAGATCTGAGTGTCGTTCTCCATGATCGAGCCTCCCATCAGCGTCCCGTCCCACCGACCATAATCAATACCAGCACCATGACCAGCAGAATGTACGCGGCATAGGTGTTTACCCGGCCCTTGTGCATGCGGGCAAGGCGGTTCGCCACCGTAAACGCCGCGCTGATCATCGGTTTCAGTACCAGTCGATCACTGATGTTGGTAATGACTTGCCGGTGACTGCGGGTGAGGACGAAGGCGCCCTGGCGTTCCTCGAGATCGG